>SXQI01000175.1 GCA_005793025.1 Verrucomicrobiales bacterium | reverse complement strand
GGAGACGCATCAGAACCATGTGCAGCTTTACGACCCGTCAGTCCTGTGAAAGAATCCTTTTCAGCGTTTTTAATCGAATGAACACCCACTGGAGTTCACGCCCGCTTTAACCTTTTACACAATATTCTTTACGCTACCTTCTCAGATAGGTTAGTTCTACAAAGCAAAAAAACGGCCCAAAGAATGGGCCGTTTTTCGTTGTAATTACTTAGAATCCGGATCAGGGAATTTCGTGAACTGTGCCCAAAATAGTCTGTTTAATCTCTTTGCCCGATTTGGATTTCAGAGTGTATTTGAGCTGAACCTGCATTGCAGGAACAAGTTCAGGAATTGTTAGGGTTACCGATTTACCATCGGGCGACACCTTCGCAACGCTGACCTCAAGCTTATCATGCCCATTCCGATCCTTGTTTTTCACGGAAACTTCAGGGGATCCGTAATTCGAGGAGCGACGATAGTTCCACATTTCGACAGAGTAATTTTGGATATCCTCAGCATCCTTCGCTTCAACCGGTTGGGTGAATGTAAGGTGCAAACCTCGCTTGTCGACTTTGAGATCCCTCACGCTCTCCACCGGTTGGCCTGTGTAACGAATTCGGTCGAGACCGGCTAACTTGACGGCCTTGGTCTGCCAACCTTGCAGACCTGCCACATATAACTGGCCATCGCCCGGATTGAATTTCGGACGCATGGCGGAGGAGGTAAACTTCACCGGCAAACGCACTGCAGCTCCCTGCATTTGATTTCCGAGATCCTGTTTCATGATCAAGTAAATGGCGCATTCGCCGTAAGAACAATGGAGTAGTTCCCCCTTGAACGGGCCCCATTTGTCGCTATCCACCCAGACTTGCCCGCCGCCAGAATTATCCCATCCATTGTGCGACAGCCACAACATCGGAGGATTAAATGCTGGAATTGGAGTTTTATGGGCCGCGTCTTCCACTCCGTAAAATCCGCCGGGCTTTACCCAGTTGACGGGGCAGGTGGGGACCCATGTTCCTTCGTTGTCGCCCGTAGTGATCTGGCCGGTCCATGGATTCACTCCGATTCCGTTCGGTGCACGGAATCCGGTGGCAACTACTTCCAGTTTCTTACCATCCTTCGATACTTTCATCAGCGTTCCGGCATTCGCCGCAATTCGCTCGAATCCACGTCCACCGCCGCGAACGGGTGCTGCCTTGGCAAAGTAAAAGTTCCCTTCCTTGTCCGTCTGAAGATCGAACAAGAATTCGTGGAAACCTTCGCTGGAGGTAAATTGATTATTGAAGTTTTCGTAGTAATCGGCTTCACCGTCCTTGTTCAGATCGTGATAGCGAGTGAGTTGATCCCGGCCCGAAGTATAGATGACATCGTCCACAATTTTCAGTCCGATCGTTTCATACATTCCGGATGAGAACCGTTTCCATCGCAGGTTTTCCAACTTCGCATCGATTCCAGAAACAATCCAAACATCGCCATCCCAAGTCGAGAGTGCTGCCCGTTTTCCGTCTTTGAAGAAATCCAAACCGCTGAAACGAACCCGACGTTTCCATGGGTTTTCCAACGGAGCTGTTAGGCTGTCGGTCACGTAGGCTCCGTCAGGTGTTTGGCTGGTTTCAAGTTGCCCCTTCGTCACGACCTCTTCCGTCCAACGTGCAGATCCAGCTTTTTTGAAATCTGCTAGTTTCGGTGCTCCTTCGGCTAGTGCAGTTGCGTTCGATGCATCGGCATGATTGCCGTTCCAGAGGGTCAGTTTGAAAACTCCAGCAGCACCCTTAGGGAGCTTGAGCAAAACCTGATTACCAACCACGGCCAATTGTGCTTTGGCGGGAAGTTTGGATGCTACCACCACAGTGCTTTTCTCTCCTGCCTTCAAGACGGCCTGATTGCCGCTGACTTGACCTTGACCACCTTCAATTTCGCAAACCAGTAGAGTCAAATCCTCCTTCGCTTTGGCGAGGTCGAAAGTGCGGACGAAACCGGTTTGTCCATTAGCCTGAACGCTGCTTGGTTGTTCATGGATCTTGGTGCCACGTATCGTATACGCGAGCACACTTTCCATCCCAACCACATAAAGCCCATCCCAGCGAGCTACCTCTGGAGGCAACGCACCAAAGGGTTCAGGACGAGTGTCTTTGAATTCAGCATTCGCTCCAATCCATCCCGGCACAACGGGAGTGCCGAAAACTTGGTCTCCATCGATCGTGGGGTGTCCGCCGTGTCCTCCGTCAAACGCGACGCCGAACGACGTGATGTAACCTCCGGTCCATCCAGAAGCCATCCGCAAAAGTTCCGTGTCGAATAGCACTGAGGCTCCGTTGGAGAGACGAATGGCAAGGCCCTTCATCGCCACATTCTTTCCAGGTCCCTTGGCGGTAATGGCAGCCCCTTGGAATGGAAAAGTCTCTTCAAACAGCGGGCTCTTTTTACTCTGAGCTTCTGTGGTTGCAGTGAGGCCAATCAAGAGGGAACAGGCCAGAGAGAGAATCGGCCGCGAAGAAGGGCGATTCTGGGGCGGTGTCATCGAACAGCGCATGGTATCAGTTTTCAGTTTACGGTTAATCGTTTTCTAATCTGCCATCGTGCCCGTTTCACGGAAAAGGGCATCGACAAAACAGGAATCACTGCCGAAAGTTCTGTCTCGTGAAAAATTCACAAAACAGTGCTTCTTCAAGTTGCAGTAAAATACTGGCATAGCTTTTGCGCGTGAAGCATAAAAGTCAAGCCCTTCGCCATTCCCGATGAACCCTCTCGTTGAAATCATTCGGGAGGAGATTGTTCGATGCGGGGTGATGTCTTGGCCACGTTTTATGTCGCTCGCATTAGACCATCCGGAGCATGGTTTTTACCAACAACCGGGCAGGGTAGGGCGTGCGGGAGACTTTTATACCAGTGTCAGTGTCGGAAGTATGTTTGGGGAGTTACTCGGTTTTTGGCTCTCTGAGAAACTTGAAACGCTTCAGGGACGGGTTCAGATCATTGAGGCTGGAGCCAACGAGGGACAGATGGCCTGTGATATCCTTGATTGGCTCCTCCAGCACAGGCCCGAAACCTATCAACGCACAGAGTACTTAATCCTAGAACCCTCGGTTCGCAGACGTGACTGGCAGAAACAAACCTTGCGAAATCATCCGACGAACGTTCGTTGGGTCAAAGATTGGAGCGATATTCCTACTCACTCAGTGCGAGGGGTGATCGTGTCCAACGAACTTTTGGATGCGTTTCCTGTTGAGGTTTGGCGATGGGATCGCAGCACTCAATGTTGGAACGAATTCGGGGTCACGCTGGAGGATCAAGTATTGAAATGGGCACCATTGCTTTCAAAAGGTTGCATTCCACATGAACTCGAACGGTTCACTTCATCGTTGGCTCAGTTTCTGCCTGAAGGATACCAACGCGAGCTAGGTCGCCAAGCCATCTCTTGGTGGCAGGAAGCTTCGCAACGCCTCGGGCAAGGGTGGCTGATGGCGTTTGACTACGGGGGTGCAGAGATAGATTTTTGGGCTCCCGATCGACCTCACGGAACCTTACGAGGCTATCGTAAACACCAGTCGGCCCCGGTGTTGGAAGCCGAATCCGGGGAAGTTGACCTCACATCTTCGGTCAATTTTTCTCTCATCCAAAACGCCGGAGAGGCAGGCGGCTTAGTGACGGAGTTTTATGAGCGGCAACAAGTGTTCCTCATCAAAACCCTGACCGCTTGGATGGCTCAAGGTTTGGAAATCAGCCCGACCCAAACGCGAGCCCTAGCAACGCTCACTCGTCCCGAGTTCCTAGGCACAAAATTCAAGGCCATTCTCCAATACCGGCCGTAACGAGGGATTTCGCTGGATCCACAAGGTAAGTTAACCTCGGTGGTTAACCTATCAACTTAATCGACTCGTCCATCGCGGCATAAAGGGTTCCCATCGTTGCTTCGGTTTCGTCTCCCATATTGGAAATGCGAAACGTGGTGCCCTTGATTTTACCGTAGCCACCGTCGATCAGAAATCCTCGGTCTTTCACGAGTTTTTGCAACTTTGACACATCCAAAACCCTACCCCCAGTACGTGCTCCGTTACTGACACAAGTCAGAGTAGAAGATTCAAACCCTTTCTCGGGAAACAGCAGAAAACCGTGTCCTCTTGCCCAGTCCCGAGTTCTTTGTGCAAGGGTAAGATGTCGGGCGAACCGTGCCTCTAGACCTTCTGCAAAAAAATCATCCAGCTTGGATGCGAGTGCATAAATATGACTGATGCTCGGTGTGCTCGGAGTCATATTGTCCGCAGCATTCTTCTGGAATTCCACGAAATCGAAATAATAACCCCGATCCTTCAGAGTCGCCGCTTTCGCAAGCGCGGCAGGGGAACACGTAAAGACAGTCAATCCCGGCGGCATGGCAAATGCCTTTTGTGTTCCTGCTAGTAGGACATCAATCCCTAGTTCATCGAAAGCGATTCTTGTCGCGGTCATCGAACTCACCGCATCCACGATAAACATCACGTCCGGATATTTTGCCTTCAGTAACCCAATATCCGTGAGCGGACTCATCGTACCAGTCGAAGTCTCATTATGAATCAGAGTGAGGGCATCAAACTCTCCTGTGGCGAGTTTCGCATCGATTGCCTCAGCTCGAATCGGGGAACCCCAATCGACCTGTAATGCCTCAGCGGCCTTTCCGCAACGTTTTGCGACATCCAACCATTTGTCTGAAAACGCCCCACACATGCAGCAAAGCACTTTTTTAGACACTAAATTCCGTAACGACCCCTCCATGATGCCCCAAGCAGACGAGGTGCTCAAATACACCAACTGTTTTGTAAACAAGAGCGACTGAAGCTGAGGTTGAATCTTGGCGTAGAGATCTTTGAACCCTTGGCCTCGATGACCAACCATCGGTGCACAAAATGCAGCAAACGTTTTCGCGCTCACCTCTACCGGCCCTGGAATGTGAAGTTTTATGTGTCCCATAGTGTCCATGTGAAACTTTTCACAAAGTCGCCAATCTGGCAAGCGAACTTATGGTTCCAACCTTTCAAGGAGTCAGAAAATGGCGTTCTCGTAGCTTGACGAGAAGACCCTCGCTAGGTAATCTTTGGATTGCGAAAAGTTTTATTACTGGGTTGCCAGTGCCGAAGTCGTCGGAAGGTTTCTGCCGACTTTTTTATTCCCCGCGTGAATGGGGGGAGTTTGGAACATTATGAACGCCGAGTTTTTAGCCATCTTAGATTACTGGGAGCGCGAGAAAGGGATTAGCAAAGCTATTCTACTCCGTGCTGTCGAGGAGGCGTTAGTCGCATCCGCCAAAAAAGCGGTTGGCCCTGCACGAGAACTTCGTTGCGTGATCGATCCTAAGGGAGGTGATATCAAAGCCTTCGCTAAATTGATTGTCGCGGACAAGGTGGTTTCCAAGCATGACGAAATTTCCATTTTCGATGCCCGACGTCTCAAGGCTGATGTCGTTGTGGGCGAGGAGCTAGAGGTAGAAGTCACTCCTGCCAATTTTGGACGCATCGCCTCCCAAAACGCGAAACAAGCCCTCATGCAGCACATCCGCAAGGCGGAAAAGCTCATGATTTTCGCCGATTTCAAGGATCGGGTAGGGGATATCGTCAGTGGTGTCGTCCGACGATTCGACCGCTCGGATGTTACGATTGACCTCGGGAAATACGAGGCTTTGCTCCCGAATCGCGAACGTGTTGGCACGGAAGAATACCAGATCGGGGAACGCATCCGTTGCTATGTCCGTGCTGTGGATAACCTTCAACACGGCCCGGAGATCGTCCTGTCGCGAGCTGCACCAGAATTTGTCGTGAAACTCTTCCAGTTGGAAGTTTCAGAGATTAGCGACGGAACCATTGAGATTAAAGCCATTGCGCGTGAGCCGGGGTTCCGCACCAAGTTGGCGGTCTATTCTCGGGATGAAAAGGTAGATCCTGTGGGTGCCTGCGTGGGATTACGTGGCAATCGAGTGAAGAACATCGTCCGAGAACTCAACAACGAAAAAGTTGATATCGTGAAGTGGGATCCAAACATCCGGATCTATCTCACGAACGCCCTTGCCCCTGCGAAGTTAAAGACATTCGAGGTCGATGAGGCCCGACGACGAGTCCGCATTTTGGTGAGTGAGGATCAACTTTCTTTGGCAATTGGCAAACGCGGCCAGAACGCTCGTCTGACTTCCAAATTGACCGGTTGGCATGTGGACATCGAGGCTGAGTATGTGCAGGTGATCGGTTTCGACCAAAAGGTCGCCCAAGCGGTCGCCAACATTGCGATGGTTCCGGGGATCACCCCTGAGCAAGCAGATCTCCTCGTTCATAAAGGGTTTTTAAGCATCGACGATTTGGCTCAAGTTGAAGAATCCGATCTCGAGGATATTCCTGAGCTCGCCGGTACGGCCCATGCCATCAAAGAAGCCGTCCAGGTTGAAATGGCGCGTCGCGCTTCCGACTCCAATTAACTGTTACCGCCCAAAGTGGCACTGAGATTTGTTCGATTCGAAATAATTAATTATGCCCGTTCGTATTTACGAAATTGCCAAGAAACTTGGTCTGGAAAGTAAGGAAGTCATTCTCCGAGCCAAGGAATTGGGCATTGCCGCCGCCAAGGTGCCATCGAGTTCCCTCGACAAAATCACAGCGGAATTCCTTGAGGAACAGATCGCCAGTAAGATGGCTCCTGCTCCAGTGGCAGAACCAGTCGCTCTCCCGATCGAACCAGTTAAAGTGATCGTTCACGCGCCAGCCCCAGAACCCGTGATCGAAGTGGCCCCACCGGTGATTGTCTCAGCTCCCGTCCCGCCTCCAGCACCTGTGGAAAAACAGGAACCGGTCGAAATCCTACCCGCACCCGTGATTCCTCCCCCTGTGGTGGAGAAGGTTTTAGTCAAGCCAGTCGAAATTACGCCTCCGGTGGTCGAAGTCGCCAAAGTTATCCCTCCTGAACCCGTCGCACCACCCGCCCCAGTCGTCGTCCATCCTCCGGCACCCGTGATTCCGCCGCCTCCCAAGTTAGGGGATAAGGTGGGTTTCATTGTTCTCCCAACAAAACCGGGGTCGAAACCTGCCGCCAAACCAGTCGTCCCACCCGCAGCGGTTCGCCAAGGTCAACGTCCTGGTGCTCCAGTTCAAGCGCGTGACGGAAACAGAGCTCCCGGCCAACGCCCTGAGTTTCGCCCAGGCCAGCTTGGGAATCGCCCTGGCCAGGTTGGATACGGTGCAGCAGGCCCAAGACCTCCCGCAGGACAACGTTCCGCATTTCCCGGGCAAGCCGCTGGGCGCCCCGATGCGGGTCGTACAGCAGCACCAGCCGTCCCCAAATTCGTGGTGCCTACCACGGGAAAAATCATTTCTCTCAAACCACCGATCATTGTTCGTGAATTAGCTGAAAAATTGGGACGCAAACCGTTTCAATTGATCGCCGACCTCATGGAATTGGGGGTTTTCGCCAACGTCAATCAGTCGGTGGACGAATTGGTGGCACAGAGATTAGCTGCCAAGCATGGTTTCCGGTTTGAGGCGGAGAAACGCGAACGTGGTGGTGGAATTGTCCACGCCCCGGTTGCGAAAGTGGAGGTGGATCTCGATGACAAACCTGAGGATTTGAAACCTCGGGCACCGGTGGTCACCATCATGGGTCATGTTGACCATGGAAAAACCACCCTGTTGGACGTAATCCGAAAAGCAGATGTTGCCGCAGGAGAATCCGGCGGGATCACCCAGCACATTGGTGCCTACACGATTTCAATTCCTCATCCCGAACGGAAAAAGGAGCTTCAGCAGATCACGTTTCTTGATACTCCCGGCCATGCTGCGTTCAGTTCAATGCGGGCTCGTGGGGCGAATGTTACCGATATTGTCATTTTGGTCGTTGCTGCGAATGACGGCGTGATGCCCCAAACTTTGGAGGCATTGAGCCATGCGCTGGCCGCCAAAGTTCCGATTATTGTCGCGGTGAACAAAATGGATCATCCGAGCGCGAACGCGATGAAAGTCCGTCAGCAGTTGCAGGATAAAGGTCTGGTCTGCGAGGAATGGGGCGGTGAAACCATTTTTGTTGATGTTTCGGCGATTACGAAGGTCGGGATCGACAAGCTTCTGGAGATGATCATTCTGCAGTCTGAAATCTTGGAGCTAAAAGCAAATCCCAAACGGGCAGCCAAGGGGAACGTCATCGAGTCTGGCTTGGAGCCAGGGGGACCTACTGCCACTGTCCTAGTCCGAAAAGGGACCTTGCACGTCGGAGAGATTGTCATCTGCGGTCCTTTCTACGGAAAGGTGCGTGCTCTCACCGACGAAGAAGGGAAGCGACTTAAAGAAGCCGGTCCTTCGGTTGCGGTCAAGCTGCTGGGACTGAATGGGGTTCCTGATGCCGGCATCGAATTTACGGTGATGGAAAACGAGAAGTCCGCTCGCCAAATCGCTGCGGAACGAGCATTGGCTCAGCGCAGTCTCGACATCGAGCGACGTCCGGCGGTGTCGTTGGAAACATTATTCTCCACCTTGGCTTCTGAGACTGCCAAGGTTCTCAACGTCATCGTCAAAGCGGATACTCAAGGTTCCGTAGAGGCCATTGTCGAAGCACTCGAAAAGATTGAATCCGACAAAGTGAGCCTCAAGGTCACTCATAGTGCGGTGGGCACGATTACCGCCTCGGACGTTTCGTTAGCGGCTGCTTCTAAAGGAATCATCCTTGGGTTCCACACGCGGATCGATAACGGGGTCTCTGACCTTGCAAAACGAGAGGGCGTCCAGATCAAACTGTATGCCATCATCTATGAATTGATCGATCAAGTGAAGGAGGCGATGGCAGGGTTGCTTGATCCACTCCTGAAGGAGGTCGTGATCGGTTCGGCAGAGGTGCGCCAAATTTTCGAGCTTTCCAAGGGCGGAAGTGTCGCCGGTTGTTTCGTCTCCATGGGTCGTATCGTCAAAGGAAAGATGCGGATTCAACGCAGAAAGAATCTTATTTACGAAGGTGTTTCCCTTTCTTTGCGCCGGTTCCAAGACGAAGTCAACGAGGTCCGGTTCGGCATGGAATGTGGTGTGCGTTTGGATGGATTCAACGAATTCCAAGTAGGCGACAACATCGAGTGCTACACGTTGGAAAAAGTTGCACAGAAGCTGTAACGTTAAAAACGATCGTTTTTTGACGGAGTAGTTTCCTTATTTTTTATGCAGTCACTTCGACTTCAGCGCGTGCAGGAATTGCTCAAACGTGCCATCGGCGAGGTAATCCGTCGTGAGGTGCCTGTGGAAGAGGCCGGGGTCATCACAGTGAACGATGTCAATGTCTCGAGCGATCTCCATTCAGCGGCGGTTTTTGTGGGGGTCATCGGAACCGATTCCCAACGTCGGCGCGCCTTTGATCTGCTGATCAAAGAACGCAAACGACTTCAAGGTCTTGTGGGGCGCGCCATCATTCTCAAACACACCCCGCAGCTCCGGTTTTTGATGGATGATAGTGGCGCACGCGGTGAAAGAATTCTCGGTATCATTGAAGAGTTAGAGAAATCGAACCCTAGTCATGAAACCCCATCCGAAGATTCTCGATAAAATTATCGAAGCCGTGGAAGGCAGTTCCACCATTTGTATTGTGGGCCACATGCGACCCGATGGCGATTGCATCGGTTCCCAGTTGGGGTTGACGTTGGCCTTGAAGAATTTAGGAAAAGAGGTCACCTGTTGGAACGAGGATTCAGTGCCCGACAAACTCGCATTTCTAGATCCCCAAAAGTTGGTTCAAAAACCCCGAAAGGATCGCGAGTTTGATTTGGTGATTGCTACGGATGCCGCAAGTTTTGAGCGTCTAGGTGCGACGGGTGAACGGATCTCCCAACGGAAGCTGTTCATCAACATCGACCACCATGCGAGCAACACGAGGTATGCCGATATCAATTGGGTCTCCCCTAGGGAACCTTCCACGGGTGAGTTAATTTTTAGGCTATTGAAAGCTGCGAATTGGCCGATCACTCCAGCGATTTCCGATTGCCTTTTTACAGCGGTTTCCACCGATACCGGTTCCTTTCAATACCCGTCCACGCGTCCCAGCACCTATCATGTTGCAGGTGAACTCGTCAAACGAGGTGCTAACCTTGCAAGGATTTGTGATGAGGTCTATCAGTCGTTTCCTCTCGCACGGGTTCGTTTGGTTCGGCACATGTATAACAAGTTCCGCCTCGTTCACGACAATCAGATTGCTTACTTCTGGCTTAAAAAGGCGGATTACGTTCGCACGGGTTCCGAATCAAACGATAGCGAGGGGTTGATTGATCACATTCGTGCGATCGATCCCGTGGTGGTGGCTTGCGTGTTTGAAGAGGTGGAACCGACCTTGACGAGGATCAGCCTGCGTTCCAAGAGCGATCGGGTGAACGTGAACCATATCGCCGGTCAATTTGGCGGAGGCGGCCATCCTGCGGCGGCTGGTGCGCGGATTGAGGGGACACCGCTAGCCGTGCAGCGTCGTGTTATTCGAGCGGTGCGACAGGCACTAGACAAGAATTCTTAGTTTTCATGCATAAGTTTAACGCTCTTGACGGAGCTCTGTTGATTGATAAACCCTCCGGTCCAACGTCTCACGATGTGGTGGCCGCGATTCGGCGCCGGTTCAGAGTCGAAAAAGTGGGTCACTGTGGCACCCTAGATCCGCAAGCGACAGGCTTGCTGATTATTGTCCTTGGGCGGGCGACCAAACTCTCGGAAAAACTGATGGCCTCGGATAAAGTTTACGAGGGATTGATCAAATTTGGAGAAGCAACCGACAGCTACGATGCCGATGGCGAGATCACGAGTTCACTGCCAGTCATGCCCATGACGATGGAAGAATTGAACGAAGCTTCGGTTTCGTTCAATGGGGACCAAATGCAAGTTCCACCCATGGTTTCAGCGGTCAAAATAGGGGGCGTGCCTCTTTATAAAATGGCCAGAAAAGGCGTTGAAGTTGAACGGAAGCCGAGACTAGTGCACGTCTATTCATTCCGTTTCATGGATTATCAAGAACCCTTGGGAAAATTTCGTTTAGCGTGCACGAAGGGTACCTATGTCCGCAGTGTCGCCCATGAACTGGGACAGAAGCTGGGCTGCGGAGCCCATTTGGCCTCGTTGCGACGAACGGTCTCTGGATCGTTTGATGTGGCCAACGCGCTCACTCTGGCCAAGGTTTTGGAGATGTCAGAAGCGGAGCTCGAGCCCCATGTGATCCCGTTCCTCCGACTCTCCACGGCTGCTTAAGCCGTCGCGCATGAGAATTATCCAGCAGGCAGCCGAACTGGGTCAGGGAAGCGTTAAAGTGGCGGCGGCTATCGGAGTCTTTGATGGATTGCACTTAGGCCATCAACAAGTTCTCCGACAGGCGTTGTCGGATGCCCGGAGTCAGGCTGGTATTGCCGTAGCGATCACGTTCGATCGCCACCCGTGTTCAGTGGTAGCACCGGAGCGCACTCCTCCCATCATTTATACCCTCTCCCAAAAACTGCGCGGAATTGAGTGTCTTGGATTGGATGCCGTAATATTGCTCAAGTTTGATGAATTGTTGAGCCGTGTTTCAGGAGAAGGTTTCATCCGCCAATTATCCTCAGAGATTACCGCGTTACAGAGTGTTTGTGTCGGAGACAATTTCGCGTTTGGCCATAAACGGAGTGGCGATGTGCACCTCCTACGTCGTCTTGGAGGAGAGATTGGTTTTGAGGTTCACGGTTTGCCTGCGGTCACTCTGGACGAAAAGAGGGTCAGCAGTACCCGCGTCCGCGATGCGATCCGCACGGGCGAATTGATTGCCGCCGGGCGGTTACTGGGTCGGCCTTATTCCATTTGCGGTGAGGTCATTCGTGGGGATCAACTTGGTGCGTCGTTAGGATTTCCGACGGCCAATTTGGATACGACAGGCCTCGTGCTTCCTCCTCGAGGAGTTTACGCCGTGCGCTATGGCGATCATCAAGGTGTTATGAATATTGGGTTTCGTCCTACCTTGGAACAACCCATACCTGAGCAACGGGTGGAGGTCCATTTATTGGATTTCCGTGGCGATCTCTACGGTCAGGAAATGGAGGTCACCCTAGTCGAACGAATCCGTGAGGAAAAAAAGTTCGCCAATCTTGACGAACTTCGTTCCCAAATCAGCCTCGATATCGACCGGGCTCGCCAGTTGTTAGGGTAACCCTTCGATTCGATAGAACTGTTGTTTCCCCGGGTTCACGCTCGCCTCGTAGCTCGATGAACCGCTCGCCGCTGTAATCTCCGTCACCACCGTCCAGTTCGCGCCGCTCCCAATCGTAGGCGACGACATCACGCGATATTTTTTTCCAGCAACGCTTCCCCACGAAAACTTCACGGTCTGATTGTTTGGGTTGAACGTAGTGATTCCTAAACGCAAGCCGACTTCTGCCTTGGGGACAACGATGACTTGGAGGGGCCGCACTTCGAATAGCGGGGGATTCCCATTATCCGTCACCCGCACGGCGACCTCGTAGGTCGCAGGGATCGCAACGAGGTCGGGCGAGAGGATAAGGTTTCCGTTGGTGGCATTGATCGAGACGAAGTCCGGGGCACCAAAGTCGATGCTGTAAGTCAAAAGGTTCACCGGAAGATCCAGATCGGTGGCTGGAGTGGTGATACTCGAAATGGTTCCCACTGTTACGGTTTGTGGTTGGAACGCGGCGAACGTCGGGGCGCGGTTGACCTCGGTCACGGTCAGTTTAATCGATACAGTGGCCGAGAGTTCCGGGGTTGCGTTGTCCGCGACGCGAACTGTGATCGTGTTGACCGATGGCCCTTGCGCCTCAGTGGGTGTCCACGTCAGCAACCCGGTGACCGCATGGATGGTCATCCCAACGGGTGCTCCGGGTTCGAGACTAAACCTCAAAGTTTGAGCTGGATTATCAGCATCCTGAGCCACACAGAGCAGAGAGAAAGGAGCATTCTCCGCCAAGGTTTGGTCGGGAATGGCTGCAATGACCGGTGCGGAATTCGCTGCTGGGGCTAGGCTGTGCGTGACGATGATTCCTGAACCCGACAACCGCATGGTCAGGTTGGCACTGTTTGTTTGAGGTAGATACCAATAGCTCAGGGTGAAGGTGCTACCCGCCGTCAGAACTGGAGTGATATCCTGCCAGATTGAGGAAGCGCGGGTGGTTCCTGCCGCCGAGGCGATCATCCGCAGGCTGGTGGTTCCGGTCTGGGCTCGTGTGGAATCCAATGCAGAAGCTGAAAGATTGGCGGAGACCACCCATGGTCCAGTGAGGGCGGATTCAAAATCTCCATTCGGCAGGAGGTTAGGGCCGACATCGGGATTTGAACCTTCGACAATCCGAAGATTATCCAGATAAACCTCTCCGGGCGCATCGAGATAAATGTAGAGGCTGGAGCTTGAGGCGGTCCCTGTTGCAACGATCCGCTGCCAGAGCGATGTGGGTTTAGCGATAATTTGGAACGTCTTGACCTCGTTCAACGCTGGGACTCCGTTATCGGTGACTCGGACGCTGATCGTGTTAGTGGTGGGGGCTTGCCCGACCGTCGGTGTCCAAGTCATCAGTCCTGAACCAGAATCAATCGTCAGCCCGCTCGGGGTTGCTCCAACGAACGAAAAGGCCAAAGTGTTCGCCGGGTAATCTGTGTCGCGTGCGGTGGCCTGATAGTAAAGAGTGCGTCCAACCAAGACTATCTGGTTGGTAAGAGCGTTCAGGACTGGAGCCTGATTGATTTCATTAACGATTACTTTGAAAGAACGGACATCGCTCCTTGGGGGTGTGCCGTTGTCGCTCGCTCGAACTGCCAGAATATGAGTGGAGGGACCTTGGGTTTCTGTAGGAGTCCATGCAATCTGCCCCGTCGTTCCGTTGATGGTGACGCCGGAAGGAGCCCCGGGTTCAAGGCTGTAAGTGACTACCTGTTGTTCATCGGCGTCTGTGGCAGCGACAGTCAACGACATCGCAACACCCTCTGAAACGGTTCGATCAGGGATCACCGCGATGACAGGGGCGCGGTTGGGTTTGACCGCCATCAAGGTGAACGTCTGGCTGCTCGACCGTCGTGGCGAGCCGTTATCGGTCACATGAACCGTGATGAAGCTCGTGCTGGGGACTTGGTCTGGTCGGGGTTGCCAACGAAAGGCTCCCGTGGCTGGGTCGATCGTGGCACCCTCAGGAAACCCCGGAGAGAGGGAAAATTGGAAGTTCTGGGCTGGAAGATCGCTATCGAAAGCGCGAGCCGAGAAGGTCAATGTGTCTCCCTCGGTCACCATCTGCATACTGATGGGGAGCAAAGTAGGTGCTGAGTTCACTTCGTCTACGTGGATATTAAAACTCTTCGTACTCGTCAGGGGGGAAGTGGTTTGGTCGGAGACACGGACGGTCACGGTATAATCTCCGGGGCCTTGGATTTCTGTCGGAGTCCAATCAATCTCGCCTGTGGTGGGATTGATCGTAAGACCCGCAGGGGATCCAGCTTCGAGGTTATAAACCAAGGTATTGGCGGGGAGATCTTGATCGGTGGCAACTAATCCTAGGGTGAGGCGAGTGCCCTCTCCCACCGCAGGAGCGTTGATCACGCCAAAGGTAGGGGCTTGATTGACTTCGCGGACGGTGACCGTGACCCGTTGGCTTGCTCCTCGGGCGGGTGACCCGTTATCCACTGCTCTTATCGTGAAGGTGTAAACTCCGGGTGCTTGGACTTCTGTCGGGGTCCATGTCCAGACTCCAGTTCCGGGAACAATTTGAACTCCCGCTGGCGCATCGACTCCGAGGCTGTAAGTGAGGGTTTGATCCGGATCCGTTTCGGTAGCTGAGGAAGCCACGCTCAACAGGACGTGTTCATCGACGGTTTGAGGGGGATACGCAGCAAGGGTGGGAGGATGGTTTCCGCCGATCAAAAGGTTGGGGTTGCTGGGTGTGGCGGTTTCGAACGCCACGGCCGCTCCCTCTTCACCATCCGGATAGCGGCCCATGCTGATGTTGCTGGTCTGTTCACCAAAAGTGACGCTATCAACGAGTTGACCATCGGGAGCGAATAGTCCGATTTGAGAACCGGATTTGCTGAGTTTAAAATTGATGTGGAGATCGCTGTTGGTGGGGGAGTTGGCCTTGGTGTTTTTATCGGCCCAGACCATGAGGAATCCACCCGGCTGTAGGACGTAGCCTGTCGGGATCGTGAACTGAGTGGCGTTGGTCAGAACCGAAGTGAGGGTGTAGCTGGTCAGGTCCACTTCAGTGACGCCTCCATTATAAAGTTCGAACCAATCGTCGTATTTTCCTGTGGATGGATTGATCACAAAGTTGGTGTTTCCAGCCATGAATTCGTTAATCGTGACCGCAATCTCAGGGAACGCTGCGTTGTTGGTATTCGCGGCAGTGACGCTGAAGAAGGAACGACGGTTCCGTGGTTCCCCATCGGGGGAACTACCGAAGCTACGACCCGGTGAGACTTGTTTGTAATCTAAGTAATCGAGAACTGCGGGCAAGTTTGCGGTGCCTTGAAGGCGTGCCAGTGCGACAGAGGCATTGGTTGCGTTGAGTCGGAACGAAGCGTGCACTGCGTTCGCCGTGGTTTGTTCGGGTTGACCGTCGGCCCAGATAACAAGGAATTGTTTGGGGCCGATCACGGTGCCAATCGGGAATTTCCAGCGGGTTAAATTGGTATAAGTATCGGTCAGGTAAAGGGACGAAAGGTCGATGGTGCCGGCACCAGAATTATAGAGTTCGATGAACGGATCTTTCTCGCCTGCGTTATCGAGTGGGCCGGCCACGTTGTTGGGCAGCACTTCGTTGATCCAAACATCGGGGAATACCGCCAAGGTTTGTTTCACTCCGACATTGTTCGCTCCCGGTGTTACTAAGGTTGTGGTATTGGTCGCGGTCGCGGTCCAGTTCGCGACGCGATACGTTCCTCGCACTGGATCGATCAATTGGAGTGACGGGCCGAACCCTGCGGCGTTGGTAGCCCATGGAAGCTTGTCGTTGAACCGGACGTCACTGATCACCAAATCGCCCACGCCGCCAGTTCCTCCGTTCGGTTTGATCAATTTGAGAGTTTCTCCATCGGCGTCCAAGGATCCGGGAAATTCTCCTAGGACTCGAATGGTGGAACCGTAAGCGAGAGCAAAGGCGGCAGCGTTTTTGGCAATGATGGTATAACCCCCGGGTTGAATCAGGGATCCTTCTGGGAAGGTGTAACCGACACCGTCCAACCGGAAACCGGAGAGGTCAAAAGCCGTGGTTGTGGATCGGTTATGCAATTCTAGGAAGGAACCTTGGGTAGCCACAGGATTATACTGAATCTCGTTGATCATCACATAATCCTGCGGGCGTTGCACGGTGCCTGTGTATCGCACGCTGATGGTCTTTGCAGTTCCTGCGAGTGTGGCTCCTTTTTCATCCGCACCGGCGACGGTAAGGACGTTTGTAACTCCGGTGAGGGGGACGGTGATGGAGTAGGAGTTTTGATCGGTCCACGTCGCAGGGTAGGGGATCCCATTCACCTCGATCGAGACGACAGCGAATGGAGCTTTGCCAGTAATCGTGGTGCTGCTGGTTGAGGAGGTGTAGTTGCCACCGGCATTGCTGGTGATGCTGAATTGAGCGACGTCGTTGGCTGTGATTTGACCTTCGATGTGTGCCTTTCGAGCCGCCATATAGGCAGAGACTTGAGTGGGTGCCGCAAGGCCGATGTTATTTTTCGCCAGACTGCTGCGTCGTGCCTCGATTTGTTCCGAATATCGGGCGGTGTCCATCGCTTGTTTGACGGCGCGTTGATAGGCTCGCCAGCTCATCCGTCGGAAGATCGGTGTATCGTAGAGCCGGTCGCCTTGCATGATGGCTTCGCTGGCACCTCCGCCATCCCCCAAGGTGAAATCGATGTCCCATGGCACCAGCTTCGCCGTAGCTCCGGGGAGTTTGTAGATATACATGTTCTGCGACCCACCCAAAGTCCACGCGTCCCAGTTCCCGAGGAGTCGGTTGAACGCGAAGACGTTCATCCATTCGTCGATGTCGGCTTGGTTGAGAAGGTTCGCGACAAAATTCGGAGTCTGATCGTTGACGGCCTTTGCGAGGTTGAAAATGTTGGAGTAATTGTTGACGGTTCCTTGGTAACCTCGGGTCTGCCAATTGTAGCGATAACGAGCGAGTTTGTAGGCACCGCCTGTGGTTTTGAATTCCTGAAGGGTGGCACCGGCTCCGCCGAAGCCAGAGTTATCATCGTTGAACTCGAACCAAATCGCGATTTTGTAGTGGTCGCCCTCTTCGTCTGCAGGAAACCAGCTTTTCACGAAGTCGCCATTCGGAAATTCCTCATCCTGCGAGATACTGTATACCTGCCCTCCGTTTCGATAGAGCTGCATGTAATGGGAGTGAAGATAAGGAATCTCCATCTGCCGCCCGATCCACATGCTGAGTTGATTTCGGAGACCGGTAGATTCGGCTCCGCCGTTGCCGGTGCTGCGGAAGACGCGTTCCGTCACTCCAAGCAGTGGTTCCTCGTTTCCGTTGACCACGGTGAAACTGCCTGCGCCGCCATGGTAAGGACTGCCCTTATCGCGAAACCCGACGTTGTAAAGCACTCGGGAATTTCCGTAAACGAGGGTGGCATCTCGATAGGTGTTGTTCAACGCGTTGCCTCGGGCCGCCTCGGAGGCTTGCGAATGCCAGAGGTGATAGCGGGCAAAGTTACCCCATGGCGTCGGGTCTCCCCAGCGCACAAATGCTTCGGAGGAAGGTAGTCCGACTGGCATCAGGTTGCTCCCCGGGAAAGTCGTGCTCGCCGTGATTCCTGCGGCGTCGGTGGCGAGGATTTTGAACGCCACGGAAGTCCCCGCAGCCCTTCCTGTGATTGTGCCTGAATATATTCCATCGCCTCCAATCAGGTCCCCATTCGTGCCATCATCGCGCATT
>SXQI01000019.1 GCA_005793025.1 Verrucomicrobiales bacterium | reverse complement strand
CCACCGCCGGGAAGTTTCATCTCGCGATCGGCTATTTCAGTGATTTCCAACTCCGTCGCCACGGGTTGAGAAATGCGCTTCAACTCACCGGCCCGATCGAGGGCTGTGACAAACTCTTGGTAAGAATCAAACGCCATGTCGCTAGCTACGATAACACATTTCCGATGATTATCCCATCCTCAGGAGTTCATTTCGAATGGTGAGAGCTATTTGCTTCCGGGCTTGGTGGCTGGGGATGCAGCCAAATCCGGTGGAAGTTGATCAGGGGAGAAGGCCTCGACCTTAAGCGAAAGCAAGCTGAAGGTAGGTACTCCAAGATCCACCGCACCATTCGAACGGTCCACTACCATAGCAACTCCAGCCGCTACTCCTCCGTGCTCGCGCACGATGGCGAGGGTCTCCCTGACTCTGCCGCCTTGGGTAACGACATCTTCGACAATAAGGCACCGCTCTCCCTCACTGATTTTGAATCCCCGGCGTAGGACGAGTTTTCCTTCCTCTTTCTCAACAAAAATAAACCGCAACCCTAATTGACGGGCCACTTCTTGACCGATGACGAGTCCACCCATGGCGGGTGCAACGACCGTGGTGGCTTGAAGATTTCGGATTTGATCCGCAAGGGCCGCGCCGAATTTCTCCACATCGGGCATGCTCTGCAGGGCGAGGGCGCACTGGAAAAATTGCCGGCTATGCAAACCGCTGCGCAGGACAAAATGACCCTCCAACAAAGCGCCGGAGGATCGAAATCGATGTAACACTTCTGATTCGGTCATGTGTTGTTATTTCAACACGAACCATTCAGAAGAAACAATCAGAACCCTTGAGGTTCTGATTGTCTGGGGGGACCACCACGGAAGGGGGCTAGGTCTTGATTGATCCCTGAACGAAGATCTTCATCAGAAAGCACGCCACTTTTGTCCTTGTTCCATGTTGTAAACCACCTTGAGAACCCTTGGGAGAATTCTGAATGGGTCACGGCCATGTCATTGTCCGCGTCCAGCGCGGTCAAAAACGCATTGCCGAGGAATAATCCCGGCCCAGGAGGGCCTCCTTGAGCTCCGCGTGGACCGCCGCCCCGCGCGCCGAAACCACCGAAACCATCCAATTCTTGCCCTTTCGATTTACCTGACAATTGGTCGAGAATGGATTGGGTGCGGGTTTTTGCGAAGGGTTTGATGGTCTTCATCGGTTGCCCTCCACCTCCGAAGCCACCGAAACCACCCGGACCCTGTTGAACCGGTTCACCGGCGACCTGTCGTTCGAAATTCTTGAGTAGATCTTCCGATTCTTCCTTTACTGAAGGCCGCAGAATTGGAGCTAAATCGTCCATTTGTTTGGCGAGTTGTTGAGGCTGAAAAATTGTTTTGCTGAACTCCGTCATGCGAGCCAGATAAAGTTTCTTGAAAGCTTCCACTTTGAAAATGCGCTCTAAGAAAGGGTTCTCTCCTTGCCAAGGCTTCTCAATGCTTAGGTTCTCGCGTTGCTCGGCATTGCCGCGCATACCAAATTGGCCGAACGAGTGATCCTGATCCCACGCGATGAATTGGAATTTTTGGGACTTAGGATTGAGATGAAGGTAAAAATTCTGACCAGGCCCCAAGATTCCATCCAGATCAGAAAGCCAAACTGTCACGGCCAGATAACGAGCGAAGTTCTCGAGATCTAGGTAGCTATCCACCTTGGTTCGGAACTCGCTTTCATCCGCATTACTCACGAGTTTGCAGAAATCGATGACGCGTTGTTTTTCTTCTTTGGAGAGGTCAGTTTTGGGATCGTAGGTCTGATTATACTTAGCCCAGTCGTCTCCTAAATCGGTGAAAAGTCGAGGGGTGACGGGCTTAAGGATTGCTCCTTGTTTAGTCTTAAAATTCTGGGAGGTGAAGTCTTTGTCCACATCCTCAACCAACGAGTAAAGACCGAAGTATTTTTTCTCGAATTTTCCGGGAACAGTCACCGAAACCCGGGCATAGGAGTTTCGAGGTGCTGGGACTCCCGCATCACGATGCAGTTTGTAGGCGAGCGTCTCGTTCATCCAAGTCGCATCGGTCACATTGTTGGCTAGACTGAATTGAGCGATTCCAGCGATTTTTTGACCTTTGACGTTTTTGTTTAAATCAATTTTGAAGGATCGTTTGATGGATCCACGGGAACCCATGAACGTGCCGTTGCCTTTGTAGCGAATCGCAATATCTTTGAGTGTCGAATTCTCGAACTCTAGATCTGCATGGACATATTTGAATTCCACGCCGGCGGCCGAGGCTAACCCATTTCGTTTGCCTTCAGGGCCTTGGAGATTAAGACCCATGGGGCGAGGTGCATTGCCGCCCGGGCCGGAGTTCCCTGCAGGGCCTGCGAAACTGGCGTTGATTCCATCCCGGATCTGGTCAAGGTGTAGGGTGCCTTTTTTCTCTTTATCCCACGCACCGAACCATGATTCTCCAAGGTTGGTGAATTCTGTTTTTGAGATCTTTCCATCGCGATCCTTGTCTCCTTGTGAGAGGAAAGCGGGGGCGATGAACATGGCAGGGCCAAAACCGCCGGGTCCGCCGGGTCCGCCCGGGCCTCTAGGTCCGCCTTGGCCGGGTCCCTGTCCCCTACCCCCTCCGAACGGATTGCCGCCACCTGCAGGTTCCATCGCATCCCATTGGTCTGCGGTGAACTTTAGGTGGATATTCCAAACATTAGTGGTGTTGAAAAGGTCTGAGGCCTCCTTGGGGGTTGTGGCTGGAGCTCCTGTCACCGGCGTGGAGGTTGCGTGACTAGCCAGTAAAAGGACGGCTAGTGATAATGAGGCAACCGGCACTGTTCGCGAACGTTTCGTCATGGGTGACAAGACCCAACTCGTGACCATTGGGTTACAATTATGTGACGAACGTTCTCGAACTGGACTGCGGAGGATAGCCCTCCTCAGTAGCGATAGTGTTCGGGTTTGTAAGGTCCGTCTGCGGAGACGCCGAGGTAGCTCGCTTGTTTCTTGGTGAGTTTCGTTAACTTGACGCCGATTTTCTCCAAGTGCAAGCGGGCGACTTCTTCGTCTAGCCGTTTAGGCAGTCGATAGAGATCCACTTTATACGTGTCTTTGTTTTTCCAAAGATCGATTTGAGCCAGAACTTGATTCGAAAACGAATTAGACATGACGAAACTTGGGTGTCCTGTCGCGCATCCTAGGTTGACGAGCCTGCCCTCCGCCAAGACGAAGATGGAGTGACCATCGGCGAAGGTGTATTTGTCATACTGCGGTTTGATGTTTAGCCGTTTCACGCCCTTAGCCGTGTTGAGGCGATCCATTTGAATCTCGTTATCGAAGTGACCAATGTTGCAGACGATGGCTTGATCTTTCATCTTCAGCATGTGCTCGAAGGTGATGATATCGCAGTTACCGGTTGTGGTGACGTAGATGTCCGCCGTTCCAAGGGTTTCTTCGAGGGTTGTAACTTCGAATCCTTCCATGGCCGCTTGAAGGGCGTTAATTGGATCGATTTCCGTGACGATAACTCGAGCACCGAAACCGCGTAGGGAATGGGCGGAACCTTTTCCAACGTCGCCGTAACCGCAGACACAGGCGACCTTGCCCGCCACCTTCACGTCGGTCGCTCGCTTGATGCCATCGGCTAGGGATTCGCGGCAGCCGTAAAGATTATCAAATTTAGATTTGGTAACGGAATCATTGACGTTGATGGCCGGGACCAAGAGCTTGCCCGCTTCGAGCATCTGGGCCAAACGATGAACTCCGGTGGTCGTTTCTTCGGACACGCCTTTCCACTCTTTCACGACGGCATGCCAGAATCCGGGCCTCTCGACAGCGACGCGTTTGAGCAGGTTCTTGATGACCTGCTCTTCGTGCGAACCTGATCTGGTGTTCACCCATTGATCGCCGTTCTCAAGTTCATAACCTTTATGGATCAGAAGGGTCACATCGCCTCCGTCGTCCACCACAAGCTGTGGGCCTTTTTGCCCGGGGAAAGTGACGGCTTCCAGCGTGCAATCCCAATATTCCTCGAGGGTCTCACCCTTCCAAGCGAAGACCGGAACCCCTGTCACCGCAATGGCAGCGGCGGCTTGGTCTTGGGTCGAGAATATGTTGCAACTCGCCCAACGGACCGAAGCTCCGAGATCCACCAGTGTTTCGATCAAAATTGCGGTCTCCGTCGTCATGTGGAGGGAGCCCGTGACTCGCACGCCTTGCAAGGGTTTTGTTTTGGCGTATTTGCGACGGATCGACATGAGTCCCGGCATTTCATACTCAGAAACGCCGATGGTTTTGCGACCCCAATCAGCTAGGGAAATGTCTTTAACTTTGTAATCGTTGGCTGCGGGTGCGACTGGCTTCGAAGGAGACTTTTTTCGAGGACTTAAGATTTTTTTTGTGGCCATAGGTAAACAGAATTCTATTGGTGAGTTTTTAGGTGAATCAGAGTTAACGTGCCGCTTTTTTGAGTGCGTTGGCTTTATCCGTTTTCTCCCATGTTAAACTCTTCAGATCATCGATTTTCCCGAAGTGCCCATAATTGGTCGTCAAGGAGTAGATCGGGCGGAGTAGGTTCAATTGTTTGACAATATCAGCGGGCTTAAAGCTGAAGACCGACTGGACAGCCTCGGCAATTTTCTCGTCGCTAATGACGCCGGTGCCAAAGGTATCCACACAGACAGAAACTGGGTCCGGATAACCAATGGCGTAGGCAAACTGAATCTCAGCTTTTTTCGCAAGCCCCGCAGCGACGATATTCTTGGCGACGTAACGGCCCATGTAAGCGGCACTGCGATCCACTTTGGAAGGATCTTTTCCGGAGAAAGCACCCCCGCCGTGCCGACCCATTCCGCCGTAGCTATCCACGATGATTTTCCGCCCCGTCAAACCTGTGTCTCCTTGAGGACCACCCACAACGAATCGTCCGGTGGGATTGATCAAAAACTCTGTGTTTTTATCGAGCATCTCGGAGGGCAAAACTTTTCTGACGATATTTTTGACGATGAAATCTTCGATCTCAGCGTGTTCCACATCAGCGGCGTGTTGGGTCGAAACAACCACATTGGTGATACGCACGGGTTTGCCATCAACATATTCCACGGAAACTTGGCTCTTGGCATCAGGTCGGAGCCATTTTGCTTTACCGCTCTTTCGAATTCGGGTCAGTTCGCGACCCAAGCGGTGGGCGAACATGATTGGAGCGGGCATCAATTCTGGGGTTTCGTCGGAGGCGTAACCAAACATGAGACCTTGGTCACCAGCACCTTGCTCGGCTTTCTTTTTGCCTTTTGCGGCTTTGGCATCTACGCCTTGAGAAATATCGGGAGATTGTTGCGTGACGATGTTCATGACGAACACCCGATCAGCGTGGAACACGTCATCATCATTGACATAACCGATGTCACGGATGGCCTCGCGTGCGATGCGTGTAAAGTCCACTTTCGCCTTGGTCGTAATCTCACCACCAATGATCACAATATTACTTTTGGCGTAGGTCTCGCAGGCGACGCGGCTTTTGGGATCGACCGCCAAACACGCGTCCAACACGGCATCAGAAATAGTGTCGCAGACTTTGTCCGGATGGCCCTCACCAACGGATTCCGAGGAGAAAATGAAGTTTTTGCTCATTTTATTAAGACATTTGGCAGTAATTAAGTCACGTATTGACGTATCTTGATTTGAAGATATATGGTCTTGGTATGCCGTCAACCTTCAATTGCGAAGAAACGCAGTCATTCGGCTTCCGTTCGGATCGGCTCGGGGATAAAACCAGTTAGTCATGTCAACCATTCTCAGTGTCTTGCGAGCTTTGGCTGACCCAACTCGTCTTCGGCTTCTCGCCTTGTTGGAGAAAGGGGAGCTTTCAGTCAATGAGTTGCAGGAGATTACTCATTTGGGGCAATCGCGAATCTCTACCCACCTCGGTCAATTGCAAAAAAACGGCCTAGTCCAATCCCGCCGTGAGGGGAAGCGGTCGTTTTATCGGATGAATAGCGTGGGAGAACCCACCTGTCGCGCTGCGGTCGAATTAGCGATCCAAGGCGCAGCTGAACTCCCCGAACGGATGGGAGATCTCGGGAGTCTCAAGCGCGTGTTGACCTTGCGAGACGATTTAGCGCAGCACTACTTTAATCAGGTTGCGGGACGGTTTGACCGCAGCTATGGCCCCGGTCGGTCGTGGCAGGCGTTTGGGCATTTGCTCTTACGAATGATGCCGCCGATGGTGATTGCTGACCTTGGATCGGGTGAAGGCTTGGTCAGCGAGCTATTGGCACGGAGGGCGCGTCAAGTAATCGCCGTCGATAACTCTGAGAAAATGGTCCAGTTCGGATCGGAGAAAGCCAAAGCGAACGGTTTGACTAATCTAGAGTTTCGGCTTGGAGATTTGCAGAACCCTCCGATCGCTCCCCGGAGCGTGGATCTCGCGATTTTGAGTCAAGCGTTGCACCACGCGGAAAATCCCGCTGGCGCGATTTTGGCTGCGGCTAAAATACTTAAAGCGGGTGGGCAGATTCTGATTTTGGACCTTCGCGCACACACATTTGAACAGGCCCGTGAGCTTTATGGGGATCTGTGGCTAGGATTTCGTGATGGGGAACTCCATCAGTGGTTGGAGGAAGCAGGGTTCAAGAATATCGAGATCACCCGTGTCGCGAGAGAGGAGCAACCACCCCATTTCGAAACCCTCCTTGCAACCGCGACCGTTGGGCGAAGTCCTGTTGTGTAAACCTATAAACCGACATAAAGTAGCCGCCGATGACTACGGAAACTGAACCGATCCAAGCCACCACACGTTCGCCAATGTGGGTGCGGTTTGTGGTTGGGAAACGCCCGATCATCACACTCCTCAGAGTCCTTGTCTTGGTCTTGTTGAGTTTTTTGGCTTTTCGTTACTGGTTGATCCCCATTCGGGTGACAGGCAACAGCATGTTACCTACCTACAAGAATGGGTCGGTGAATTTTATCAATCAGTTGGCCTATCGACGCCAGCACCCTCAACGAGGTGATGTGGTGGGGGTCAAAATGAGCGAGCAAGGAGTTTTGCTGTTGAAACGAGTTTTAGGGCTCCCCGGCGAGACGGTGGCGGTGGCGAACGGAAAAGTGTTTATTAACGGCCAGAATTTAAAGGAAACTTATACCCAAGGCGAGCCACCTTGGCGGGTCGCTGAATTCACACTGCAACCCTACGAATACTTTGTAATCGGTGACAATCGGACCATTTCCGAATTACACCGGAAGGATGAAAACGATATCATCGGGAGGGTGATTTTCTGAAGTATTCCCGCCCAATCATTGGTTTCGTGGTGGCAGCCGGGGTTGGTGTGTTGGGTTATCATTGGTTTTTCCCACCTGATGCGGTCGTCATCGATCGGCGTGTTCGGGGTCTGGTGCGGTTGTTGCGAGTGGAAACAGATCAATCCATTTTTGCCCAAGCCGTTCGTGCTGATCGAATTGCCGATCATTTCACACACGATGTTTCGCTGAATCTTGATGGTATTTCAAAGGGTTCTTACAACGTTAGCGGACGGCCTGAATTACGGCAAACCGCGTTGGCGGCCCGCAATCGCATCGTCGGGATGCGATGTGATGTGCCTAGCCTTAAAATAAGTATCAACGAAGAGACTCGAACTGCAGAAGTCGATATAACCTTGTTGATTTGGCACAAAGAAGATCCCAATCCGATGGTGGAGGATTTATGCCTTAGCCTTCGAAAGGAAGAGGGTATTTGGCTAATCGCTGCTATTGAAGGAGTGGCGGAAAAAAGTCTCCCGCTCGAAACTCGTTAGTGGAGCTGCGGAATTGGAGGGAACCCCTTCCCTTGCTGTTTATTCATCGTTTCGTCGATTTTAAGGCGCAAATATTGATCAACAGGATCTACCTCAGCTTCGGGTGGAGGGGGTTGGTTGGCGGGGGTAGCGGGTGCCCCTAGCTGCGTGGGTGCTCGGAAACCGGAAAGCATCGCTGCGCCATCCGAGGGACCTCGCCGCATCCGGTCTGGGATATTGTTAAGGGGGTTTCCCGAATTGTTCTGAGGCAAACCACTGAGACGATTATTGGGTTGGCCCACTCCTCCTGAGATTGCCGGAACACCCATAGAGCCACCGGGTAAACCTGCAGCCAATGCGTTTGTGGCTGCACCGAGTCCTATAGGACCCGAGGTTGGCGGCTTAATTCCATTCGTCTCAAACGTGAGGACTTGCTCCTTGCCATCCATCAGAATGGTTACGGACGCTGGTCTTTTTTCGTTGATTTCGACGACTTCGATCGCGTCTTTCCCTTGGCCCTCAGCGAGCATGTAAGTGATGGGATCTTTCTTATCCGCTGCCTTGGTCTGGATGTAAGCGCGTTTAGGAATGCGCGGATAACCCACGGTGGTGATGCCTGTCAGAAAAATATCTACCTTTGCTGGAGGTGGTAACTTTGTTTCGACCGGTGCCGCTTCCACAGGAGGGGGTGGGGGTTTGAGGCCGAAGGGATTGCGTTCGCTGATGATTTGGTATGCCTCTCGTGTTCGCGCTGTCGCAGCCGCACCCACCTCCAAGGTCGTGAGGGTTGCCCCCATCATGGCCGCTGTTATGCACTGTTTGCTGAACATACACATCGCATTCGCTAAGTTGCTTCCCTGACTGCTGCTAAAAGATACTCGAAAACCGCTACTTTGGAAACACCAACCGTTGTAAAATGTTGCGCACTGAACTAGCCGAGGGCGTGGGAGTTGAAAGTCAGGCTTTTTCGAGTTACGGTGGAGCCAGATGATTTCCGAACGATCTTACATGCGTGAACCCCAATCTGAGCCTCCAGTATTGCGGAAAAAAGGATCGGCAACGATCACTTTACTGATCATCAATGCAGCGATTTTTTTGGGACAACTGACGTTAACAGATTCAGGCGAGGATTTGTTTGGCCACTACTTTGCGTTGAGTTGGGATACGCTGAAACAAGGCATGGTTTGGCAGTTAGTCACGTTCCAATTCCTTCACGGAGGTTGGCTCCATATTTTATTCAACAGCATGGGAATCTACATGTTTGGAAAGGATGTGGAAGATCGGTTAGGGACATCGGCTTTTTTGAAACTCTACTTGATCAGCGGAGTGACGGGAGGGATTGCGCAGGTGTTGGGGAGTTGGATTCTGCCGGGCAATTTTGGCGGACTAAATTCGGCTGTGGTGGGAGCCTCAGCCGGTGTTTATGGATTGATCGCCGCCTTTGCCGGGCTTTATCCCCAGCGTAAGATTACATTATTGGTATTCTATATTGTGCCTGTGACATTAACGGCGCGTGTGATGCTGTTCGCTGCTGCCGCTTTGGCGATCTTCGGAATTGTTGTTCCCCAAGGTAACGTGGCTGAGGGGGCACATCTGGGGGGGTTGGTCTATGGATTGATCTGCATCAAAGCACTATTACGCCAAGAGTCAAAGTCGCCGATTGGATTACCACCCGTGTTGAAGTGGGTAACTCCCCCAACTCCAGAGAGATCGTGTGCTGCTGTGTTTATTAGTCAGGAGATTGATCCTATTCTCGACAAGATTTCAGCTCAAGGAATCCACAGCCTCACCGATGCCGAGCGAAAAACACTAGCGAACGCCCGAAACGAATTGTCTCGGCCTATTCATCGTGATTAAGGATTGCTCGACGGAACGTTTAATCTGTTCGAGAACGCAGCGTTATGTAAACGTGAATCCAATATGCACGCCCTAAGATTCATCCAACGTTTTTCAATTTTTATAACCTTTTGTTGTTTAACTTCGGACGCGGCGGTGGGACTTTTCGATAGCGAATCTGACGTAGGCTCCCCCGCACGCCGTGGTGGAACAATCCTGAATTCAAGCGACTCCAGTTATACGATTTCCGGCGGCGGCTCGAATATGTGGTTCTCCACTGATGCATTCCATTTCGTCTGGAAAAAGGTTTCAGGAGACATTTCCCTCGCTGCAGATATCGCAATCCCAACATCTGAAGGTGATCCGCATCGAAAGGCTGTTTTAATCATTCGGCAATCGTTGGAGGCCGATTCGCCTTATGCGGATGCAGCAATTCATGGCGACGGGCTCACCTCCTTGCAATACCGAGAAACGAAAGCAGCACGAACCTACGAAATCCAATCGAATACCCAAGGCCCAAAGCGGCTCAGGATTGAGAAGCGGGGTCGTTATGTTTCGATGTCCGTTGGTGCCAATGGCACAGACTTAAAGCCAGCGGGTGGATCGTTTCGCCTCGAATTGCAGGAACCTTATTACATCGGCTTAGGAGTTTGTTCTCACAACAACGATCGGTTGGAAACCGCAACCTTCAGCAACGTCGAATTAAATAATCGCACAGTCCTAGGAACAAATCTCTTAAGCACACTGGAAACAATTACGATCGCTTCAAAAGATCGACGATCTGTCTGGACTACGACGAATCGAATCGAGGCCCCGAATTGGACGAAAGGATCTGACCTCATCTTTAATAGTCGCGGTCGGCTCTTCCAAATTCCAGTTGCAGGCGGCATACCTGTTGAAATCGACACTGGCATCGCCAACCGATGCAATAACGACCACGGCATCTCTCCTGACGGCAAGAGCCTCGTGATCAGTGATCAGTCTCAGGGGGATCGAAAGTCGCGTATCTACACGATTCCGTTACTCGGTGGCCCCATTAAATTGATCACGACGAATGCCCCATCGTATTGGTACGGTTGGTCTCCCGATGGGCAAACTCTGGCTTATTGCGCCGAGCGTGGAGGGGAATTCGACGTTTACACCATTCCAGTAAACGGTGGCGAGGAAAGGCGCCTGACTACCGCAAAAGGCCTCGATGATGGGCCGGATTATTCACCCGATGGGAATCATATCTATTTCAACAGCGACCGCACGGGGACGATGCAAGTGTGGAGGATGAAGACCGACGGTTCGGATCAGAAACAAATCACCGACGACGAGTTCAATAATTGGTTCCCCCACTCTTCACCCGACGGAAAACATCTGGTTTTCTTGAGCTACGAAAAGGATGTGAAAGGCCACCCCGAGGATAAAGACGTGACGCTTCGAATCATGCCGCTCGCAGGTGGAAAACCAGAAGTTTTGGCGAAACTTTTCGGCGGACAGGGCACCATTAACGTCCCCTCTTGGTCGCCCGACTCGCGTCGGCTTTCATTCGTCAGTTATCAGCGACTGCCATAATTCGATCGGATTAGGCGACCCTGTTTTTGACTCGAT
>SXQI01000003.1 GCA_005793025.1 Verrucomicrobiales bacterium | reverse complement strand
TCCGCGAATTCGTGGAGGACGAACGACCTTTGGCGTTCGCTGAATTAGTCACGCGGCTGCTGAATTCCCCCCAGTTTGGGGAGCGTTGGGGACGACATTGGCTCGATGTGGCAAGGTTTGGGGAGTCCGTCACGTTACGAGGATTTGTTTTCAAAGAGGCGTGGCGGTACCGAGATTATGTGATCCACGCGTTCAACAGTGATCTTCCCTACGACCAATTCGTGCGAGAGCAAATCGCAGGCGATTTAATAGCAGACGAGGGTTCCATCGAGGAACGGCAACTCAAATCGGTGGCTCCAACGTTTTTGTTGTTAGGCAATACGAACCTCGAGGAACAAGATAAACAACAACTCGATATGGACGTGGTCGACGAACAATTGGACACCTTAGGCAAGGTGTTCTTGGGACAAACCCTTGGTTGTGCCCGGTGCCATGATCATAAGTTCGACCCAATTCTTTCGACTGATTATTACGCGATGGCTGGGATTTTAAGAGGATCCCAACCCTTGGAACATGCAAACGTGTCCCAATGGATTGAGAAGCAACTCCCCATTTCACTAGAAGAGGATGCCGAGTTCAAAATCCACGAGGCAAAACTAACTGCATTGCAGACAAAGATCACAGAACTGAAGTCTCTCCTAGCAAAAACAGGAACCACGTCCCCCATGCCAGTGCCCGTGGCCTCGTTACCCGGTGTGGTTGTGGACGATGCCCAAGCGGTCCGGGTCGGTGTGTGGACCCACTCGATCCACTCTAACAACTTTGTGGGGGATGGTTACCTGCATGACGGGAACGAAGGAAAAGGATCCAAAACATTGACCTTTCATGCCGACGCTCTCACGGCTGGCGTTTTCGAGGTTCGGCTGGCCTTCGTCGCGAACCCGAACCGAACTACTCGGTTGAAGGTGATGATTCTTCATGCCGATGGAGAATCCATTGTTCAGGTAAACCAACAACAAAACCCGTCAATCGACGGGCGATTTGTCTCCTTGGGAAGTTTCCGATTCGAAGCTAACGGCCAAGGGTATGTGATGATTTCGAATGAGGGAACTGAGGGTTATGCAGTCGCGGATGCCGTCCAGTTCTTGCCTAGGGATCAAAAGCCAATTCTCGCGGTAACTGTTCAAAAGCCGGATCCCAAAAAAACATCGTCGCCAGAAGCAGAGACTGAGCTCAAACGACTCGAAACCACGTTAAAAAAACTATCTGAAGAAATCCCCAAACGACCGATGGTAATGGGATTGAAGGAACGAACGGATTCGGCAGACCTGAGAGTCCATATCCGGGGAAGTGTCCACACGCTGGGAGAGATCGCTCCACGCGGTTTCCTTCAGGTTGCTCATCAAGGACCACAACCAAAAATCGCCCAGAAACAGAGCGGTAGAAGAGAACTGGCTAATTGGCTGGCAAGTTCGACAAACCCGCTGACTGCGAGGGTGATGGTCAATCGGGTCTACGGTTGGCTACTCGGTACATCCCTTGTCCGGACTGTGGACAATTTTGGCACCACCGGCGAGCCTCCCACCCACCCAGAGTTGCTGGATTACCTCACAGTTCGGTTCGTTGAAGAAGGATGGTCTGTTAAAAAACTAGTCTTTGAGATCATGACCTCCAACACGTATCGATTGGCAGCCGAACCTCCTGATCCACGTGATCCCGCCAATCGGCTCCATTCACGAGCGAACTCACGTCGCTTGGAGGCGGAGTGCATCCGAGATTCGATCTTGATGATCAGTGGACAGCTCCAAAGCACCATGGGTGGGTCCATTATCAAAACTGGGACAACTTCAGATTTTGGCTATCAACACTTCGAGTCTCGTCGCAGCGTTTACTTGCCGGTGTTTCGCAATTCTTTACCGGAGTTGTTGGAGGCATTTGATTTTCCAGATCCGAGCATGGTGGTTGGACTTCGTAACGTGAGCTCGATCGCTCAACAATCCTTGTTCCTGATCAATCATCCGTGGATGCGGGAGCAATCACGATTCGCCGCCAAACGGTTATCCGCCGAACCGATTACAAGTGACCTCGACAGAGTGGAGCGGATTTACAGAATGGCCTTAGGACGATCTCCCACTGTGTCGGAAACAACCATTGCACTGAATTACATTAAAACACACTTGAACGGAAACAATTCGGATTCGACTAAGATTGAGGCATGGACCGATCTCTGGCAGGCTATTTTTGCATCCGTAGATTTTAGGTATTTGAATTAAACCATGAAAAACGCGAATCCTTGGAACTTCGAGATGCATGAGGTCGGTTCAATGGCTCGCCGAGATCTATTGAAACAACTAGCCTGCGGATTCGGCTACTTAGCGTTATCCGGACTTGCGGGACAAAGGATCTCGACAGCGGCAACAAATCCACTGGCTGCACGCGCTCCACACTTCAAGCCCAAAGCCGAACGGATCATTTTTATTTATATGCAAGGGGGGCCAAGCCACCTCGACACGTTTGACTACAAGCCAGCTCTGTTCGCACGCGATGGGGAAACGCACGATTTTCTTGATGCTCGAAGCATTGCCAACAGCGGGGAACAAAAGGCAACCAAACAACGCGTCATGAAGCCGTTGTGGAAATTCAAGCAGCACGGTCAGACCGGTTGTTGGGTTTCGGAATTATTCCCTCACATGGCTCAACACGTTGACGATCTGTGCTTCATCCACTCGATGAACACGGAAGGGGTTGCTCATGGCCCTGCAACACTATTCCTACACTGTGGCGCAACAACCTCGATCCGGCCTTCGATGGGTTCATGGCTCACGTATGGTCTCGGAACATCTAATGCAAACCTGCCAGGATTTGTGAGCATCGCTCCTTCGGGAGGAAATGGTGGCGCACGGAATTACGGCAATGCGTTTCTGCCACCCGTTTACCAAGGCACCCCCATCGGCAAGGCTGGCACGCCACTGCCCGATGTCGCCATCCGAAACCTCGTGAACCATTCCGTCCCATTGTCAGATCAGCGACGTCAGATCGAGCTCATTCGGAATCTGAATGCGGAACAATTAAAAAAAAGCCCAGGAGCAGCAGAATTGGAAGCGGTCATCAATTCTTTCGAACTCGCTTGGAAAATGCAGACCAGCGCACCGGACACCCTTACCCTCTCCACTGAAACACCCGAGACCTTGCGACTTTATGGCATTGGTGCCAAAGAAACGGATCAGTTCGGCCGCCAATGTCTTATGGCGCGTCGCTTGTCGGAATCTGGGGTGCGGTTCGTGCAGGTAACTTACGGAGATAACACTGCCAACCCGGCATGGGATCAACATTCAAACCTCGCAAAACATGCCGACCACGCTCGAGCGGTGGATCTCCCCGTGGCTGGCCTTTTGCAGGATTTAAAACAACGGGGCCTACTCGAAAACACACTGGTGTGGTGGGGCGGTGAATTTGGTCGAACACCCTATGCAGAAAAAAACGGCACAGGGCGCGATCATAATCCAGGGGGATTCACCATGTGGCTCGCCGGTGCCGGAGTGAAGGCAGGAATGGCGTGGGGTGGCACGGATGATTTCGGTCACCTCGCAGTGGAGAACAAAGTCCACATGCACGACCTTCATGCAACCCTACTCCACCTAATGGGCTTGGATCATGAAAAACTGACCTTTCGATATGACGGAAGGGATTTTCGGCTCACCGATGTTCGAGGACGCGTGGTAACGCAAATCCTCAAAACCTAAAATCAAGTCCCAACCTCAAGAGGGTTCGGTTACTTGGTCTTTTCTGTCAGCCGATAAAGGTGCTCCGCCGTTCGGATAAACAAAGCACCATCCGAGGCCGCGCTTGAAGCAAGAGATCGTTCCTCTAAATTATTGGTGGCTAAAGTTTCGAAGGTTTTACTCGCCTTGATGACTGTGCCAACGCCCTCTTCGCTTTGCAGATAAATTCGATCTCCGGCAAGGAGAGGAGACGCGGAATGATTGCCCCCCACCCGTTCCTGCCAGTGAACTTGGCCGCTCACCGCATCCACACAACTAGCAATGCCACCGTCTGAAACCATAAACAGCTCCTTCCCCGAGAGCAGCAGCGATGGTGTGTTAGGAGCACCTTTAGTCAAAGTCCAAGCGATATGCGTTTGGGTCACGTCCCCTTTTCCGTCCGCACGAATGGCGATTACGGTGGGCCGGTCGAAACCTGTAGCAATGAAGAGAAGCCCGTGACCGAATACTGGCCGTGGCACCACCGAGTATCCCTCCCCATAAGTCACGCGCCAAATCTCGCGCCCGTCTTTGGGATCAAGCGCGGACACCACCCCGCTCCCGGGTGTGATGATCTGCTTCTTACCGTCGACCTCGATCACCAACGGAGTGACAAACGAGAATTTTTTCTTGGCATTGCTCTCCCGTGGAACCTTCCAAGCAACCGCACCTGTCTTAGCTTCTAGAGCAACGACAAATGGTTCACTCGCTCCATCCACACTGAAAACTATTTTCCCATCACACCACGCAGGGGAGGCTCCACTCCCATGCACGGGTGAGTATTTCATGGTGTTGTTGCGCCAAAGAACCTTCCCTTTTAAATCAATACACGCCGTCCCATGGTGGCCGAAATGCACATAAATCCGCCCTTGATGAACCAGCGGCGTAGGGCTCGCATAGCTATTCTTATTATGCAGAGAACCAGTTTGCGTCTCTGAAGATGTAAAAACTTCCGTGTCCCACAGTGACTTCCCAGTTCGAGCATCAAAACAAAGGGTCCTGAGTGAAGGATTCTCCTTCCCGGCCGATACAGCAGTCGTAAGAAATACCTTTCCATCAACGATCACCGGTGAAGACCAACCCGTCCCCGGAACGGTCTGCTTCCAGGCCACGTTCTGATCCTTCGACCATTGAAGAGGCAGTCGGCTCTCAGAGGCATGCCCTTGGCCCGTCGGACCACGGAATTCGGGCCAATCCCCAGAGAAGACCTGCACCGCACCCAACACAACCACCAACAAAGGAATCCTAAGGTTTTTCATCGCAAGGAATAAGTGCGATTAAACTGCCCATCCTCCCCCCAAATCACAACCACAAACTGCCCCGGTGCGAACGAAAAACAAAACTTATTGAATTGTTCCTCAGTTTGGTTCATCCAAAGGGGAACCATGAACATGACTAAATCACTCTTCCTTGCTTTATTAATAATCGGCAATCGTTGCTTTGCCGCTGATGCTGCTTCCGACAAAGAGCCTATTGTGATCAACCCTGGCCCTCCTCCTTCGGACGCTGTGGTGCTATTTAACGGGAAAGATCTTTCCCAATGGAGGAATGATAAAAATGAGGCGGCGCAATGGAAGGTTTTGCCGGATGGTTCCATGGAGGTGAATGCGACGGGAAGCATCGTAACTCGGGAAGAATTCGCCGACTGCCAGCTTCATGTGGAATGGGCGACTCCCTCCGAGGTCAAAGGCGACAGCCAAGGTCGCGGGAACAGTGGAGTCTATCTCCAAGGTCGCTACGAAATCCAAGTTCTCGACTCCTACAACAACAAGACCTACTTCAACGGCCAAGCTGCATCGTTCTATAACAACGCTGCCCCCTTGGTAAACGCTTCTAGAAAACCCGGAGAGTGGCAAACCTACGACATCATTTTCCACGCACCTAGGCAATCGGCTGATGGAAAATCGATTCTCCCGGGATCCTTCACAGTTCTCCACAATGGAATCTTGGTTCAGGACCATATTCCAGTAAAAGGGGATGCCAGCACCGCCGCTAAATTCTCTGGGGTCGCCCCTAAAGGTCCTCTCATCCTTCAGGATCATGGCAATCCGGTTCGATACCGCAACATCTGGTTGAGGAAACTCTGATTTAACCGTCGGCTGATCAAACCTAGATTCATCTCAAAACCCGCTCGAACAATTCAATTCGAGCGGGTTTTCATTTGACCCTGTCTCGGTAGTCGTTAAGGTTCCTGACTTACTAATCGAAAAAAACGACTATGTTTCAAGATATCCGGCGCCATCAGAAATGGCTTTGGGTTGTGATCAGCAGTGCAGTGATCATCAGCTTCGTGGTGTACTTTAACCCAAACCAGCAATACGGCAGCGGGGATTCCGGCGGCTCAAGTGCTATCGGCACGATCTATGGGGAGCCATTACAACGCGCCGACTATATCGCGGCATACCAAGAGTCGGAGCTCCGCTATCTGTTCAGCTACGGGGAATGGCCCGGCCGCGACGAAATGTCACGCCAGATGCGCCCGATTGAACGTGAGGCACGGAACCGTTTGGTGCTGGTCCGCAAATTAAGCGATTACAATATTCAGGTCCCGGATTCCTCGGCAGCCGCTTGGATACAGGAGGCATTCGCGGGTAAGGATAATAAAGTTTTCCGCAAAGAGGATCTGGATCTCTTTGTGCAGAACAACCTGACTCCCCGTGGGTTAAAAGTTGAGGATTTTTTCCGATTCGCCCGCCATGAAGTCGGTATTCAACATCTCATCAATGTCGCTGGAGCTGCTGGTCGTCTAGTGACGCCGCAGGAAGCAGAAGTTTCCTACCGCCTTGAAAATGAGAAACTCGAGACGCAGGTAGCGATTTTCTCGACCTCTAATCATCTGGTTAAAGTCAAGATTGATGCGGCCGGACTTGCCGGTTACTACACCAATCAGGCCGCCAACTACCGGGTGCCAGAACGAGCTCAGGTCTCTTACGTAAGTTTCGGGGCAAGTAATTACTTCGCCCAAGCCGATCAACGAATCGCGCAGGAAACTAATTTTAGCGAGCGAATCGACCAGATTTACCAACAACGTGGGACTAATTATTACTCAGGAACCAATGGCCTACCCTTGGCTGCCGATGCGGCCAAAGCAAAAATCAAAACCGAGGTTCGTTCGAGCTTCGCTTTGATGGAAGCTCGCCGTGTCGCTACCGATTTCGCCACCCTACTCCTCGACATGCCGGAGAAAAAAGCCGTATCAAATCTCGAAAAACTGGCGACACAAAAAGGGTTGCTCACCTTAAACTCTGAGGCTTTTTCCCAAGAAACCAGCCCACGAAGCCTCAAAGTTCCGCCACGATTTGGAAACGCGGTGTTTCAACTCACCACAGAGGAACCTTTCATCGAGGAACCAGTTGTTGGAGAGGATGCGGTTTATGTCGTCGGCCTGAAAGCACGCTTCCCGAGCGAGCTCCCTCCATTAGAAGGAATTAAGGCACGGGTTACCGAAGATTATCGGAAATCGCTGGCTCAAACTGCGGCTCGCGCTGCAGGGACAACCTTTGCCGCAGCGGTCACGAACGGTCTCGCCCAAGGCAAGTCGTTCCAAGACCTTTGCACGCAATTGGGTGTTACTGCGTTCAAATTAAGCCCCTTCAGCCAAACTACACAATCCGTTCCTGAGTTGGATTATCGTCAAGATTTGTCATCCATCAAGAATGTCGCTTTTTCAATGGGCACGAACGAAGCCAGTGGGTTCAATTCGTCACGCGATGGTGGTTTTGTTGTTTATCTAACAAAACGGTTACCTGCGGCGGAACCTCTGGTGAAAGCCGAACTACCCGCTTATTTAACGAACCTTCGCAAGAGCCGACAGCAGGAAGCGTTCTATGATTGGTTGCAAAAAGAAACTGCCTTAGCCAAGGTACAGCTTGCAGGTGATAGCAAGGAACAGTAAATCGACGGCCAAACCGATTTCTCAAAAAGCCCCGCTTCGGGGCCTTTTTTATTGATTCGATCAGGCCAGATCAGGAACTTTTTTTATGGCAGTGAACATCATCAAACTCTCGTCCCCGGCGACGCACGAATTCTGGAAGCTCCCCGTGCTCTTCGAAGATGACGATTTGCTCGCTATCGACAAACCCGCCATGCTGTTGGCCTCGCCCGACCGTGACGAGGTGGAAAGGCCAAGTTTGATGGGGATGCTCCATCGAGATATCAAGCGCGGATCCCCTCAGTCAATCCATCGAGGGCTGACCTACTTGTCTATCACGCATCGACTTGATTCTGAAACGAGCGGGGTGCTCTTGCTCGCGAAAAAGAAACCGGCTTTAGTGAATATTGCCAACCAATTTGGCATTCCGAATTCACACAAGACTTTTTGGGCTTTGATTGAAGGTGGGCTGCCGGAAAATGAGTTCACTGTGGATGAAAAGATTGCTCCACATCCGTTGCGATTAGGTCAAATGCGGATTGATGACAAGCACGGCAAACAAGCCACGACTCATGTCCGCGTTCTGGAACGCTTCCAGCGACACACATGGGTTGAATGCCGTCCAACTACAGACAGAACCCACCAGCTTCGGATCCATCTGCAACACGTCAAAGCCCACTTGGCGGGTGATGCCGTTTACGGCGGTCATCAATTATTGTTGTCCAAGCTGAAACAAGGGTTTCGCTTGAAGCAGGGCCAAGTGGAGCATCCATTGATTGCGAGAGTTGCCATCCATCTCTGCGAAATGACAGTTGCACACCCAAGCTCAGGCGAACAGGTGACGATCCATTCTCCCCTGCCACACGACCTCTCGGTGGCACTCAAATTCCTGCGCAAATACACTCCGCTCACTGTGCCCGCTCAGCCGGTTGCCCTGACACAATCTGAACAAGCCTGAATTTTTTAAATTTAGGGCAATCCTTTGCTCAACTTAGTGCTTGGCGTGCTCTTGGATGTATTCCTGTTTGAGACCAAGTTTTTCTGGCGCGTGGAGCACTAACATTTTCATTCGAACGTCTTTGGGGATCTCTTTCGAGGTCAGTTTGGAGACGGTGTACATCAGGAAAATCGAAAGCGGCACCGTCCAAATCGCGGGTTGTTCGCACAAAATCCGGAGTAGCGGATGTTTTGCCCAAAACGCCGCAAGATTGACCCAGTTCAGATCGCTGAAGCTAGTAAGACTTATCCCGAGCAACGCCAAAATTCCCCCGCTCAACATGCCGGTAGCTGCACCCTTCATCGTCATCCCACGCCACCAAGCACTCATAAACAGAAGTGGAAAATAGCTAGCCGCTGCAATCGCAAACGCCTGCCCCACCATGAAATTGATCTGCAATTGTTCCACCTGCATTCCAAGCCCAACCGAGACGATTCCCACAATGACTGAACAGTATTTGAAGGCTTTCATCCGCTGTTCAGGGGTCGATTTGGGTCGGAGCATCCTGCCATAAACATCATGAGCCAGTGCGCCAGTCATTGAGACCAGAAGGCCGCTAAACGTGCTCATGAAGGCAGCGAAAGCTCCGGCACAGGTAATCCCGCTCAACACAGAGCCTAAAATCGGATGGCGGGCGTTGAGTAGATGAGGAAGTTCCAACACAATTTTATCGGTCCCCTTCGATCCTGTTGCCAAGTAGAGATCTGGCAGCAAATTC
>SXQI01000174.1 GCA_005793025.1 Verrucomicrobiales bacterium | reverse complement strand
GCAAATTGGGAAAAGCGTCGGAGATAGATGTCATATGGACCGTATATGCAGCAGCATACGTACAATATAAAAGATAAAATGAAAAAAACTGTGATTTTTTTCAAATCGGAATTCCTGCCCTCACCCGCCTCCACTGACGCGTTACAAACGAGGAGCGATTTGATTTTGACTTACCGGCATTCTCTGCTACCGTCCCCGCCTTGTTTGTTTTATGGGGAAACTGATTATCAACGATGTGGACGTAAGCGGTAAACGCGTGCTGATGCGTGTGGATTACAACGTGCCAATGGAAGAATCCAACGGTCGCATGGTGATTAACGATGCCACACGCATTAAAGAGACTCTTCCCACATTGTTGAACCTGATTCAGCGTGGTGCGAGAATCGTGTTGATGGCCCACTTGGGACGACCTGACGGTAAGCCAGATCCTTCCCTGTCCCTCCGGCCCGTCGCAAACGCTTTGGCCGAAATGCTAAGGCGTCCCGTTCATTTTGCAGACGACTGCATTGGCGAAAGAGTAGAGAATCAGGTCAAGTCCCTCAAAGATGGCGAAGTTCTCCTGTTGGAAAATGTTCGGTTTTATCAAGAAGAAGAGGCAAACGACCCTGCGTTTTCTGAAAAACTGGCGAGTCTTGGCGAGATTTATGTGAACGATGCGTTCGGTGCTGCGCACCGTGCTCATGCGTCCACAGCAGGTGTGCCAGCGTCCATTCACAAACGTGGTGGCAAGTGTGTCGGTGGGCTTTTGATGGAGCGTGAATTGAAATTTCTCGGTGATGAATTAGAGAACCCTGCCCGTCCTTTCGTGGTGATTTTGGGAGGAGCAAAAGTTTCCGATAAGATCAAAGTGATCGATCGTCTCCTCGAAAAAGCCGATGCCATTCTGATCGGAGGAGCCATGGCTTATACTTTCAAGTTAGCCGACGGAATCCGAGTGGGTAAATCCCTTGTCGAACCGGATAAAACCGACGTGGCGACTGCAGCGGTTGGAAAAGCCAAAGAGAAGGGAGTCACGTTCCTGATTCCGTCTGATAACGTTATCGCTGATCCGATTGACACCGGACGGAAGAATAAGAAAGGTCGCGCCATTTTCGATCTGCAGAATGCTCGGATCAACACAGAGCGGGACATCCCAGTGGATTCAGAAGGCGTTGATATCGGACCTGCCACAATCGCGACATTTGCGAACGAGATAGCAAAAGCTAAAACAATTTTGTGGAACGGACCGATGGGAATTTTCGAGGATTCGAGGTTTGCCCAGGGCACTTTCAGCATCGCTCAGGCAGTGGTTGACACAACCCAGAAAAATGGGGCTAAAAGCATCATCGGTGGAGGAGATAGCGTCAAAGCTATCAACGTGGCTGGGTTGGGTGCGAAGGTGACTTTCATGAGTACTGGAGGCGGAGCGAGCCTTGAATTCTTGGAAGGCAAGGATTTGCCGGGTGTAGTCGCGCTTGGCAATTCGTGACCAACCTGTTACCCCTAGAAGGAATTAGTCATGGATAAAGAACGTAAGTTAATCATCGCAGGCAACTGGAAGATGAACAAGACCGTTGCGGAAGCAATCGATCTTGTGACTGGGTTGAAGCGTGATTTGGTAGCGGTCAAGGAAGTGGATATCGTGGTGTGTCCTCCATTCACCGCTCTTTCAGAAGTTTCAAAAGTGGTCCTCGACTCAAACATTCGCTTGGGAGCTCAAAACATGAGCGAGCACCAAAGTGGAGCGTTCACCGGCGAGATTGGAGCCGGGATGCTTAAAGAGTTCTCCGTTCGTTACGTCATCCTTGGCCACTCTGAGCGGCGTCAATTCAATGGCGAGACTGATGCGATGGTTGCCGCAAAAGCGATTGCCGCGCTAGCAGCATCACTCAAACCAATTATTTGCGTCGGCGAACTTTTGGCAGAGCGAGAAGCGGGCCGCACCGAAGCAGTGGTCGGCACCCAACTCGAAGGAAGTCTCAAAGGGCTTACTAAAAGTCAGTTAGAGGAATCCATCATTGCTTACGAGCCGGTATGGGCCATCGGGACAGGTAAGGTTGCCACACCGCAGCAGGCTCAGGAAGTTCACGCATTCATTCGGAATCGCTTAGTGGCGATGTATGATGAAGGCACAGCGCGTCGCGTGCGCATCCAGTATGGGGGAAGCGTGAAGGCTTCGAACGCGAGGGAGTTAATGAGTCAAGCGGATGTGGATGGTGCGTTGGTTGGTGGTGCCTCGTTGGAAGTTCGCGGTTTTTCTGATATTGTTAAGAATTCGATTTAAGGAAATATGAATTTAATCATTGTGCTGCTCACAGCGGCTTTAATTGTCAATTGTTTGGTTTTGATGCTCCTCGTCTTGATGCAGCTTCCTAAGAAAGAGGCTGGTTCCGGGCTAGCCTTTGGAGCGGGTGCTTCGGATGCCTTGTTTGGCTCTGGATCAGGCAATGTGCTGACCAAGGCAACCAAGTATGTCGCTGGAATTTTCCTCGTATTATCCCTCCTCCTCGGCATTTTGAACACACAAGCAGCTAAGGGTCGCCGTGAAGGAGTTGGACAACACCTCGGTCAGCAGGTCGTCCCTGTAGTCGCTCCCGTTGTGGCTCCAACCAATAGCCAATTCTTGCAGATTCCACAGGCGACAAACGCAACCAAGACGAACAAATAATTTCGCCTCATGCGGCAACAGATCAGCCCCCTTGGAAATTCTCCGAGGGGGCTGATTTTTTTTACCTGTCTGATTCTTCTGATGGGTTTAGTTCCGGGGTGTTCACGTCAGGGTCAGCGAGCTGATTTAGTGATCATCAACGGTAAAGAGGTCGAGTCGTTAGATCCTGCCATCATCACCGGTCAACCAGATATTCGAATCGCGTTGACCCTGTTCGAAGGCCTGACCCGGTACAACGCGGTCGATGCTCAGGCCGAGCCTGGATTGGCAGATCGGTGGGAGATTTCCAAAGACTCACGGACATACACATTCCACCTCCGCACCAACGCCGTCTGGTCCACAGGCGAGCGGATCACAGCTCAAGATGTGGTGTATTCATGGTTGCGAGTTCTCGATCCGATGACTGGTGCAGATTACGCCGGCAATTTTTATTACATAAAAAACGCTGAGGAATACAACACCGGCAAAACTACAAACGCTGCGGATGTCGCAGTGAGGGCTCTGAACGATCTGACAGTTCAGGTTGAATTATTAAACCCTACGCCGTTCTTTTTAGAACTGTGCGCATTTCAAACTCATGTGGTCATGCCACGCTGGACAATCGAGAAATACGGCGATCGTTGGATCCACGCCCGTCCGCTTCCCTCCAGTGGTGCCTATGAGCTGATCGACTGGCGTCTGGAGGACCGGGTTCGCGTCAAAAAGAATCCCCGCTATTGGGATGCGACAAACGTGCAATTAGAACGAGTTGACCTGATGCCCGTGAACAGTGCTGCCACTGCCTTGAATTTATTTCTCACCAAACAGGTGGATATTATTTGGGATAAAGATGTGGTGCCGACCGAGTTAATTGATTTGCTGAAAAAACGCCGTGATTTCCATGTCTTTGATTATCTGGGTAGCTATTTCGTTAGGTATAACGTGACTCGAAAACCCTTCGATGATGTCAGGGTTCGCCAAGCGTTTGCGATGGCCATTGATAAAAAACGAATCACTGATCGAGTGACTCGAGGAGGCGAGCGACCAACCTCCTTCCTTGTGCCTCCCGGTCTCCCCAATTACCAATCCCCGGAAGGGTTGAATTTTAATCCCATCGAAGCACGTCGGTTGTTGAAGGAAGCAGGTTATCCTGACGGGAAAGGATTCCCAAGGGTGAGTTATCATTTTAATACTTCGCGCTCGCATGAAATGGTGGGAGTTGAGTTACAAGAAATGTGGCGACGCGAATTAGGGATCGAGGTGGAACTGCGTTCGATGGAATGGAAAACCTATTTGCGAGCACAGTCAGAATTGGATTTCGACCTCAGTCGGAGTGCGTGGGTCGGGGACTACAATGATCCCAATACTTTTTTGGATATGTTCATGAGCTCCAATCCAAACAATCGCACGGGTTGGAAGAATCTGGCGTTCGATCAATGGATGCGCAAAGCCAACGCCTCCGGACAACCGGCGGAAAGGGCAAAATTTCTGAGTGCGGCAGAATCATTGCTCGTGCGCGAGGATCCTCCGATCCTACCCCTATACATTTATGTCGGGTTCAATTTATTCGATCCCGAAGTCATCTCAGGACTTCACAACAATATTCGGGATGAGCACCCGGTGCGATCAATCAAAAAGCAGCGACGCTCCTCTACAGGGGCTGATTTGGGGTCGCCATGAATTATTTCTTAAAGCGATTATTAGTGCTGCCTCCGTTATTGATCTTAATCAGCCTTCTTGCTTTTTTGCTCGTTCGCACTGCCCCGGGCGGCCCGTTTGATAAAGACCGTAAGCCTGCATCGCCCGAAATCGAACGCCGCTTAATGGAGCGTTACCATCTCGATCAACCGCTGTGGAAACAATACCTCATTTACCTGAAGGGATTGGCGCAAGGAGATCTAGGGCCTTCACTCAAGCAACGGAACCACTCGGTGAACGATATCATCCGCCAAGCATTGCCTGTCTCAGCTGTGTTGGGGACGGCCTCGTTCATGTTTGCATTGGGAGTCGGAATCCCCTTGGGTTTTTACACCGCTGCTTTCCGCGGTCGCGGATTCGAGCTCGCAGGTAGTGCGCTTGCGATCCTATTTGTTTGTGTCCCCGCTTTAGTGGTGGGGCCAGTTTTGGTGATTGTGTTCGCGGTGCATTGGCAATTATTCCCTGTGGCATTATGGGGTGGACCTTGGCAAATGATCCTCCCCACGATGACTCTCGGCCTCTACTT
>SXQI01000173.1 GCA_005793025.1 Verrucomicrobiales bacterium | reverse complement strand
CCCCACGACCTCGTAGGTCCCGGCTCCGGTCGGTGCTACCCCCGTTCCGTCATACGTCAACTCGACCTTCAATCCCTCAGGGTCGGTCGTCGCCGTCGCGACTCTCGGTGTCCCGTCATAAACAAAATCTAACCCCGCCAAAGTCACGATCGCTGCCGCTTTCGTCACCGTAAAGGCTCGCGTCACCGACGTCGCTTCGAGGTAATTATTGTCCCCACTCTGTTCCGCCACAACGGTCACCACCCCCACTCCGGTCAATGTCAACGCACTCCCTGTCACTGTCGCTGGTCCACTCTCCACTCGGTAGCTGACGCTTAATCCTGAACTCGCCGTCGCTCCCAACTCGATCGCTGTCGGCGTGTATGCTCGATCCGCCATCGGCCCAAATGTGATCGTCTGCCTCGCCTTTCCGATTACCAACGTTCCAGCTACGCTCCCAACGTAGTTCGCGTCCTCGATCGTTCCAACCACTGCGTAGGTTCCCGCTGCTTTCGGTGCTGTCGTCGATCCTGCATAGGTAAGGTTTACCGTCAATCCAGCCGGAACGGTTGTCGCTATCGCTGCCTTCGTGGTGCCGTCATAGGTTGGGGTTAACCCGGCCAAGGTCACGATCGCCGTCGCTTTGGTCACCGTAAATGTCCGCGTCACAGGGGTTGCTTCAAGGTAGTTGTTCGCCCCACTCTGCTCTGCTACCACGGTCACTAACCCCACCCCGGTCAATGTCAACGCACTCCCGCTCACGGTCGCTGGCCCACTCTCCACTCGATAGGTCACTTCTAACCCAGAGCTCGCTGTCGCTCCCAACCCGATCGCTGTCGGCGTGTATGCCCGATCTGCCATCGCTCCAAACGTGATCGTCTGTGTCGCCATTCCGATCACCATCGTTCCAGCTACGATTCCCACGTAGTTCAAGTCTGCAATCGTTCCAACAACCGCATAGCTCCCTGCTGTTTTTGGTGCTGTCGTGGATCCTGCATAGGTAAGATTCACCGTCAATCCAGCCGGAACGGTTGTCGCAACAGCTACCTTCGTGGTTCCATCGTAGGTCGGGGTTAACCCCGCCAATGTCACCGTCGCAATCGCCTTGGTCACCGTAAATGTCTGCTTCACCGAGGTTGCTTCAGGGTAATTGATCGCCCCACTCTGCTCTGCTACCACGGTCACTACACCCACCCCTGTCAATGTCAACGCACTACCGCTCACCGTCGCCGGTCCACTCTCAACTCGGTAGGTGACGCCTAATCCTGAACTCGACGTCGCTCCCATTGGGATGGGTATTGGTGAATAGGGGCGATCCGCCATCACCGCAAACGTGATCGTCTGCATCGCCTTTCCGCCCCCCGCACCGAAACCAGAGCTAATGGTGACATCACCTCTGCTATTCGTTGATACACCACCCCAGTCACCGATTGTCTGTGAGACCGAATACACCGATCCTCCCAAACTCAACTGTCCTGAGAGAAAACTGGAGTCAGTTTGTCGATAGGAAGAACTCTGACTGGAACCACCCTCCGCCGGAACCCCACCCAACAATACCAACAAAATCAATAGCAATGGCAGCAGACGCCAAAGCTCTCGCTTCGACGTCCTCAAGGCACGATCGATTGATTTCGTTTTCCCCTTCACCCAGAATCCCTATTGCTTTTTGACGGGGTCTGATCCTTTGATCTCCCCGTCCTTCCAAAGAATTTGGTCCGACACTTCCCCCGTATTCAGACGCGTAAACGACTTCCGGTAACCACTCGGGTAAAACCCGAACGCTTCCCCGTGCGCTTTCCCTCGATTCATTTGCATTACTTCTGATAATTGACCATTCGTGTGCCATCGTTGAAAGGTCCCGTGAAATTCCCCGGCGACAATGGTTCCTTTCACCATCAGTGTGCCATCTGGATACCATTTCTCCCTCACACCATCCGATACCCCCGCCACGAAATGCTCCTTCACCTGCAACGTCCCGTTCGTGTCATACCCTTGCGAAATACCGTCCATTTTCCCATTTTTGATTTCCGAACGCGACAACACCTTTCCATCAGGAAACCGATCCACCAAGAATCCTGAAAACGGACTTGTGTCGCCAGATTTCCAAATCAACCCGTTGGTCTTCGCGATATTGGTCATCCCGATCTCGACGAGTGGTGTGGGCGGGATTTTTGGGGGATAAAATAGCAGGGCGAACAAGCACCCAATTACCACCAAGCATCCAGACCAAACAAACCATCGAACCTTAAGCATGTTATCTAGGCTCAATGAAGTGATCCTTGGTTACCCGGTCATTCAACCATCAGCTGGAAGAACTGGGTCTGGGGTTGATCGTTTGCGACGGCCGGGACTTCGATTTTAACCAAGGCCGTGTTCGTCACGACTAGAGACTGCACCAGCAGCCCTCGTTCTCCGTTTCGGTTCACTTGGAAGGCCACTTGACCTAGCTGATCTACCGTCATCCCAGAGCGGACTTTGTAAGTATGCCCTTTAACCCCCGTGAATGTGAATTGCGAGGTTGTCCCTACGACTCCGTCGATTTTTAAGGTGAAGCCATTCGTCGGCGAAACATTATACGTGTCGGCTCCATATACTTGTGCGTAGGTTAAACCAGTTCCAGGAACCATATCCCCAGGATGAATATCTCCCGGAGCCAACCCTAATCCCAAACCTTGAATCATCTGGCGTTTCCAAGCATCCGGCAGGCCGTCATTACTGCTCGAGACCCCCAACGTCAAATCCAGCCGAGTCCTTGTCCCGGGTGTCCCCAAAGTGCGCAAATTCCCTTGAAGCTCCAGCGGCACATACTCCGTGCTGCCGATTTTTACTTTCAACCGATAGGGGGCGGCAGGTCGCAAGGCCGTCGGGTTTGTTAAATCGCTCGTCACTCCCGAATCCATTTTGACGGAGACAGAATAATTCTCATCCAAACCTTTCGGGGTATCTAACTTTGTCGATTGCAAATTGCCGTTGCCCGGGTCGAAAATGACTTTTGCACTGCCATCGCGCAAGGGTTCGCCGACCTCGTTCCGAACGGTGCCATAAATCACCGTCGGCGGGGCTGGCGGGAACGCCTGAACTCCTGTCGAACCGGCGAGGAACGCGACCACCAACAAAGGCCACCAATGAGAAACAAACGACTTTTTCATGCAAATGGTCTTTCTAAGCAATTAGTTACCCGAATAGGAGTAGGTAACAAAATAAACCTTCACATCCTTCACCGATTTAATGAACCGATTCAGACCTTCCTCCGAATTGCTCAACAACGCCGAACCCGGAATCACCAATTTCCATTGGCTATTCCACACTGAACGACCGATCAACCGACTGTTGGCATACTGAGTTCGTTGGAGGCCGTTATTCCCCCCATAAATCGAACTGCTGAAATAACTAGCTGATGGCACAGGACGAAACGCCTGATGCTTTCGCACTGCGAACAGTGGCTCTTGCAACGAATCACTCGCCTGCCACAGAGGCTTCGATGAGAACCCGGAAGCACTCAAATTGAACGGCATTGGGATCGCCAGATCCGCAACGTCCCAGCTTCTCACGGTGGATTGATCCCCCAATGGAGGTGAGCGCATCGAATCAACCCCCACCGGAATCAAATACACATACGGTGTTGCCGCGAGCGCATTTGGATCCGTAAAGGTAGTTGGGTCGGAAGGCGAGCTTCCTCCAGTTGCTCCCAATGCACCGAGGTTTGCTGAGGGCGGATCCATCCCTAAATAACCTTCGAGAGCCACACCAACCGAGAAGATCTTCGTGGCAAACGAACTTTCACTGAAATTGTGATCTCCCGGCGCGAGTTCCTTGCCGAAAAGATTGAAACCTTCAGCAATCGTCGTCGAGAACGGAATAACCAGACCAGGAACCGGTAAACCAGTCCCTTTATCGATCCCCAAGCAATTTCGCCGGACATCCGGATCATCGAGAAGGTTTGCACTCCGGCTTCGGTTCAACACATCCAGCCAAGCGGATTCTCCACTGGAATCAGGGTAGATTCGGAAGTTCTCACTCCGCAACGATGCGGTCGTTCCATAACCATCGGGATTATTGAAGCCCAGCCGTCCTTTGAGGACACCCCAGTCCGCCCACAGGGTGGCTAACGCCGTTGAGAGCCCCGCATCCCCCGCGCCTTCGCCCACAAACTGCGGCTTTCCGTTCCTGTCAACCACCCCCAACGAGCGAGTGCCAACCAACTGTTGAATTACTTTCTTACCCGTCTCCGTTCCCAGCAATCCTGTTTCGTAATCGTAGGCGTAAGCCGCAAGCAACGCGTAGCGTTGAGCGAGATTAAACAGAGTATTGTAACGTTCCAGCTTTTCATTCTGGAACAACCGGTAACTCGCATCACGGGTCCGGTAACCATGAATAATCGCTGCCTCCCTCGCACGATAGGAGGAGCGGGTGGCGAGGAGTTGGTAACCTTCCTGAATCGCCGTTTGAACATTCGCCTCAGCCAAGTTGAGTTTCCTAGCAGCCACGTTCATATCAACGACCCTGTCAGTAAACTGGGCCGTCGTGGTAACTAGATCCTCGAAACAATCCCTGATTTCCTGATCATATTCCATCTTTCGAACTCTTTCCGCGTAACGAAGCAATTTCTTTTGGTATTCCGACAACGCAGCGAATGTCGAGGTGGTAATCGCCAATGAGGCGGCTGCGACAGCAGACTTCGCGGATATCCCCAATGCTTTCACTACACCCTTAGCAGCAGAGCCTATGCTCCCTCCAGCGGCCAAACCCGCGATAAAAACATCCGGAATCGATGTTTCGGTCGCTGACGCGAGTTCATCGATCATTTCTGCCACAACCTCCGCATCCGAAGTGAAAATCTTATTCACTGCATCAATTTCGATCATTGTTTTTGTCAGATCATCCGTCTTTGTTTCCTCCTTGGTTCGATCGTTGATATACTTGACAAAATTACTAAAGCGGCTGACCCGTTGGTTGAATTCCTGAACCGTCCCCACGGAAGAATTCCCTGCGATGACATAATCCCACCACGCTGATTTATATTCTGAAATCGCCCGTTGGATTTTCCCGCTATAGGTGCGCTTGCCGGTCCAGTGGCTTGGTTTTTGAATATAACCTTGGGTATCGATCGTAATCTCTAGATAGTCCCCCTCCAAGACATCCGGTGAATTGGGAGGGCGATAAAGATTTTTGAGGGCATAGTTGGAAGCCTTCAAATCAGGAATCTCAGTGTCATAATCCACGAGGTAGCCATCCGTCATCCAACTGTATATTTCCTGATTGAAGAACGGTACCTCCAATTGACCTGTAGTAAACGGGTCCGCTGGTTCACCCGTAATCCCATCTGCAAACCCCAAAACTCCACCAGAATCCGGGATATCCGTTTGATCTACATATGCAAAGTGAGCCACATCAGGTCCCGCGTATCCTTGCTTGTAGGTCGCCCCCGGTCCGATGTCATCGCTGTAGGGCGTTCCATAAATCTCGATCAGTTGATTAGTGAACGCTTGTTCCTGAGTGTTGATCTTATCGATATACTCTGCCAAAGAATCCTGCTGACTCCGGAGTGCCGCACTCACATCCTGACCTTGATCATACGCAAAAGCGGCGTTTGCCAATGCTTCTGCCGCACGACCATAGACCTGTTCAAAATGCGATTGAGGAGCTGTTCCCGTCAGAAGGTTGGGGTTGATATCGAACGTAACCGTGTTTTCTGGCAACCCAAGCGGGTTCAGATGGGCTTCGGCGTTTTCCATTGCAGTTTGCAAGGTTGTGGAGAACCTTGGCAGTTCTGAAAGATCCGTTACCGTGCCTCTATCCACTTTCTGGATGCCGAAATGCAAGGGGTCCGGATCAAAGTCCGGTAGTAACGAGTTTCCGACCACCCAATTCAAATAATTCCCTTGGCCAACTCTGGCCGCCCAGTGGTCTGCTCCCCAGTAGCGCTTTGTAGCCGCCTCGTCGGTGCTCCCGATGACATTCACGTTCTGGTAATTCGGACCTAAGAAAGCCCAACCGTTGGAAGTCCCCGACACATACGCCTCGCGCCAAGCTAAGTCGAAGATCAACTGCCCCGTCCGGGCCAAAGTAGCTGCTGTAGCGGCGAATTTCCGCTCGTGCATGTAACTCACTGCAACGGGAGTATCCAAAATAGTAACCGCCTCGCTCGTGGGCACCCAGCTAAAGCTCGGGTTCATCAGGAGTTTGTAATAGTTAAAGAGGGCAGTCAGATAATGACCATAGGCATCTCCATGTCCTTGCGGGAACATATACGCTGCATCGGCCGCGCCGACATTTCCAGTGATATTGTGGGGTGCTGGTTTGATGTCGAAATGCAGAGCATAAATGATCTCTCCTGCATTGATTCCGCGCGTGTAGTTCCAATACAGCCTATTGTAAACAGGTGCGCGACGTGTCCCGGGCGTCAGGAAGTCATCCCGGCCTCGCAATAACGCCTGCTGTTGTTCCATTAGACTCGCCGTCTCACCGAGGAACGGAAACAGCGAGGTCGCAATGCTCCTGAGACCCGTGTTATCTCCCACGCTCACGGTCGGATTGTTCGCCTCAGCCCATGCCTCATTGCCCAGAATGGTGTAAAGATCCGAGATGTAACCTGCTGCGAGTAGCAACGCATCGTTTGCTGGCCCGTAATTGATGCCCGCTTCAATGCTCATGTTCCGCCCCATGTTCAGAACGGTCTCGTAAATCGGAATTAGCCCGAAATCATTCAGTGAATCTTGGTTGAGCGGGACATTCCCTTCCCAGCGCGAACCCGCTTGCGTCAGCATGCTGACCTGGTCGCTGACTTCATTGCTGGTGAAATCCGTCACGCGCTGTGAGAAGGGGTTAACCCCCGCCAAGACGCGTTTGATCCAACCCTCGGCAAGCTGGGGAGCTGTCCACGCCGACCATGTCCCGTATGACGGGTGGTTGGGATCAGTAGTTCTGTATCGTACAATCAAGTAATTATCGCTCAATGCTTGGACATCTGCAGTGCCACCCAAGGTGACACGGACGCCATCCGGGAATTTCGCCGCATCCACAGACAGCCAGTGGTCTCCGGGTCCCGTAGTTGTGGAAGCTACAGGCTGAGCCCCACCATTTTCTACAGGAACAGGATTCCCATCGACGGGTGCCGCCATTCTCCAATCAAATTCGTAAGAACCCGCTTTACCCGCGAGATCCACCACTTGTTGGAGCGTGATGAATTCACTCAAAGGGTTCGACGCATTCACAATCTTAATCTCACCGGTATAAAGATTCGTGCTCACTCGGACCACCTGGACCGCGAGAACTCCCCTTGAGGCGGCCGGAGAAAGGCTATCCTGAAATGCTACTGTCACATAGCCAGTCCCCGGGCCCATCGCCGTTAGTGCATAGGAGTCCACAGGCACATCTTGGTCGATTGCTTGGCACAACTCATTCGGAAGGAATGTTGAGGTCATTACGCTTCCCGGATTCTCGACCCAAACTCCTTGATTCATTGTAAAGGGAACCATGGTTGTTTTCAGGCCATCCACCGCACTGATCCACTGCGGCCTTAGTGTGTCCGACGCGTCACAAAGGTTGATCAAGTAATTCCTGTCTGAAGTGCTTAAAATATTCGGGAGCAGGTAGGAATCTCCTGTGATCGCTTTTACAAATTCTCCCCGGAAAATGAGCGATCCATATTTGCCAACCGTCGAATCAAAAAACACCCTTCCGACAAGGTGGGGAGGGAGCTTGGGGAAATAATATTTCCCGAAACTATCCTTCACACTGACGGAGTTGGGAATCTGGTTGAGGATCGAGTCGGTTTTGCTTCCAAACGCGAAAGTTTTTTGACGAGTGGGATCATGAAGCACGACAGAAATGTTGGTTGCGGATTTTACAACCCGAGATTGTTGGTAAAGTACTCGAGCACTGAGCTGTCCGCGGATTGCGGGTAAGCCACGGACGGCTTCCGTGAGACTCTGACCCATCGGCAACTCAGGAACATCTTTTGACCACGAGGTCGTGTAGGAGATCCCCAATGCGTTATCGTCGCCCCGAACCAAAGATTGGTTGCTCCCAATAATCGGATCTCCCACATACTTTGCGTGAGTCTCACTGTAGGGTCGGAGGTAAGGCGTGATGGTCCCGACCGCTGGTTGCTGTCCCACTCCAAGCGGACTTCCGGTTCCGCTCAACGGAAAATAAAAACCAGGTAACGTTTTGTAGTAAAACCGCATGGTGGTAGTCGCGGGATCGTCGGCATCGTGCGGACCTCGGTAGAACCAAACCGTTCCGTTTCGATCCTGAAATGTTGTCCCATTTGCGTCGAAGGGAAATTCCTGTTGTTCATCCTGCACGGAGAAGTTTCTCTGATTGCTCACCCAAGTCCGATTTGGCGTCGTCCGCATGGGGCTGTTTCTCAATGTCCAACCGGTTGCACCTACAGGAAAAGTGAAAGTGCTTGGATTAGCAATTACCCAAACTAGGCTTGCGGCCCCGACAACATCGATAGTTTGGGCACTCGCAGCCAGCCCGTTGTTGAGGTTGACAGCGACGAACAAAACCGGTTCGGTCAGGCCAGTTGTTGGGTTGAATAGGTTGGTCGAACCCGTGGCGTTAACGGTGCCAACGTTGCCGATTTTCCTCACTGCATTCCATACCTGAATGTTTTGGCCGACTGCGAAAAGATTCGTCCGCGAAACGATATATCGATAAATCCCGAGGTTGGCTGAGACGCCACCATCGAGTTGAGGGCATCCAACCGACGTGATCGCAGCAGGCCGGTTTGTCGAAACCACCCCATTGAATTTATAGGTTGATATCCCTCCATTTTCTCCGGGATCCGCAGACGTTAAAAACACCCAATAATTGCTCGTAGGCACGCCAGAGACGTTCCCCGCCAAGACATACTCTCGGTGCGTAGGGAGAGAGAACCTTTCACCGAGTGTCATCCCTACGTTGAGAACTCCGATGGCTGATCGAGGTCCAAACTTGATGCTCTGATTCGTCGTGGTCAACCCCCCAATATTCAAACTGGTGATCTCCGTGTTGAGGCTTCTCGTCGTCGTCGTAACCCTCGGTGCTGGCAGGAGTGGAAGGGGCATGGGAGCTTGTAGAATCGGTGCCAATCCTCCGTTGTTGCCGACACTCACACCATATTGAAAGGTGAACCCTTGTGAGGCATCTTCACGAACCACTGAAAACGGCTTCATTGAAGGGCGACCATCGCTATCTATGAATTCCAAGAGCGCAAACGCTGCAGAGCTATAGTTGGTGCCAGCGGTCACATTCAAATCGTCGCGCAACGCCCAGAGTGAGCCTCCTTGCAAGAGGGCGTGTTCTTCGTTTGGATTGAACCCCGATAAAGTTCGGTCATTTTGGTAATATAGCCAGCCATCACGCTCAAGACCGACCAAAGGCTTGCTTCCTTGGTTGCTCGCAAGAACAATTTTGTCCGGCGTGGAGGTTGGCCAGCCAATGGTATAGTAACCGATGACGCTCGGCCAATACACGGGGATGATCCCTGAGGTCGTTGGAGGGGAGTTTAATCGATGCCACCAGACCTCCAACCGGTTTTTGCCGGGGATTGCGTTGATGGGGATGATCGCCCCAAGATTGGCGGTCTCAAACCCGTCTAGCAACGGGTCAATATAGGCGTCAGTTGCGATAGAGGTCCCCGTGGCAAGATGAACATGCCCTGCAACATATGGGCTTCCCGAATCTGCTCCCAATTCACCGATCGGTGCGGAAATTCGTTGACCTACCAGAACATTTTCCTTCACAACCTTCGGAAGAACGATTCTAGGGAGTGCGGGATCAACTAAGTTTGTTACCACGCTGCCAGTGAAGGCCGTAGTCCCGATATCTGCCGAACTGTCCAACCATGACAGAACCCTCTCAAAGAATACATTAGGTCCCTGTTTATACTGGATTAAGGCTCGGACCGATGGATGATCCGAATCGAGCCAAGTGTAGAAAATTGAGTCGGTATTTAAGAATGCGCGAGGTTTATCTAGGATATCTTGATAAACCAATTTTGGGGTGTTAGCCGAAGGAAGGAGGATTCCTGTTTCAGCTGCCAACTCCTTGGTCGCGGCTTCCGGTCGGATGTAATGACTGTATGCATTGGGATCAGTGGGCCAAATCTGTTGGTAGGTGTCCAGAACCTGCGGCCAAAGAACCCCTAGCGACGCTGGCTTCATCCAATAAATGAGAACGTCATTGTAGTTGGTAGTCTCCTGGGCCGCCCAGTATCGGCTGAGGTTTGGATCATTCGCTGCCTCAGGCAGATTATAGACCAGATTAGGAAAATTGTATGTTGGAATAGGTTGTGGTATTAGGTCTTTCGACTGGAGTGTGGCGGGTTCAACATGTAATGGGTCTCCAAGTAGTGCACTGGCTTTTACCAAGTCCGCTTTTTGTCGGACATCCACAATTTCAAAACCCAAGAATTGGTGCGAGACCCCATCGGGATTCCGGTTTCCGTAATACTCGATAAATGCCCTTCCCTCCACATTGTAAGCGTTGAGCGTCCCTCCATCGGAGTCATACCATAGAGTTCGCGTCTCCAAAAGTTGTATGTCCTTTTCTTCGACAGGCATTGACGTCCCGGGAGGGAGGTAAGCGTCGGTCACGCGCTTGGGAAAAAGCGTGTTTGTGATGAGATTCACCCCGACGATCAAATTCTGTGGAAGCAAGATTCGAGAACCCACTCGTGAGAAAGATTTTTGGTTCCAATACATGGTGACGGCAGGCTTGGCTGCCGAACCCGATACCACCAAGTTTTGTTTGATGAGAGCGTATACATAATTGCCAACCACGGAATACTCGGAAGGTTTCTGGGTGACTGTCGAAGAAGTCGGTGTCAACGAGCTTTCCGGGTTCGCTTTAACCCATTGAATCTCCATCGGCCCGGGTTGGGTCGCAAACACTTGGCGAGCATGGATCGACCAGTAATACCGAGCATCGGCATGTTTATTGGTTGAGAATGGTTCGGCATTCCAATAATCCGATGCCAACACACCCTGAGGTAATGGTTCCCCTTTCTCGTTTAAGCTAGGTGCGCTGATTACTTGGCCAAATCGGTAAGTTGAAGATTGAAGGATATACGCACCGCCGACTTGCGCCCGAGTCATCACCATCACAACCGCGTTGTTGAGTTTGGCGACAGGCAAACCCAACGAAATGGCACTTTGGGACACATTGGTTTCCCCAGCGGTTATGGTTGTTGCTTGTGGGGCTGCAACTGCTCCGACTGCCAGAAACGTCGAATACTGTTCCGTTGCCGGTTCAGTCGTGAGGCCGGCTGCAATCTGGGCTGCTTGGGTCGGACCTCGACCATCAGAACTGCCACCTTTCCTGATGCTGATTGGCACGCCTCGTTGTGATTGCCAGTTGATCACAATCCCATCGATTTGCAACTGCAACGGAACCGCTGTTGCAGCAAACCCAGTCGTCACGCCGAACCCCAACATCGCCAGCAGCAGGGCAATAAACCTGAATTGGTGATTTATTTTCATCTCGTGGCAATTAAGGTGATTGGTTAACCAAATAAATAAAGTTGAATATCAAGTCCTTCGACATTTGCTACTACTCAACGCGCATAATATAATATAATGCGTAATAGGGTGGCAAAATGCTGAATGGAGTCGTAGCGGCTCCAACAGTCTTATGCGTATTCCTATTAAAACCCAAGACTCTACCGTTGTCCTCATCACTATCTCCAGACCCTTTAACATTGTTATTAAGCGTGATTATCGTAGCACCTCCCCTAGTGTCTGAGGTATTTTCCGCGAAGTGTGCATCAAAATAGCTATGTTCGTGGTCTGGGAGATTAGCAATGGCCAACGTCACCGCGATTGCTCCGCCGGTCGTGTTGTAGGCTGCAGTGCTGATACCAGTCCCGCTTCCTCCCGCTCCTACGATAAACCTACCTTTTAAGTTAGGGGTCAAGCGACCTGAGTAGGTTCCTCCGTCGCAAACTTTCCAGTAAGCAGGGATAGCGGCGATATCCCCGAAATAGGCCATGATTGTCCCGATGGGCACGGTTCCACGGCCTATGAATTCGTGGGTCCAGATTTTCGATGCTGCGCCTTGTAATGCAATGTTTCCTTGAATATACACATCGGTGGAGACTCCCACTATTTCGAAGATCTGAGTACCTCCAAATTTATTATTCTTATTCGCCAAAACAACATTTGCACTCAGTCGGCCATCAGCAACCGTTCCCGACGTGAGTTGGCTGGCATTGAGGTTGATGATGGATGATCCATCATTGTTGTAAAGGCCGATGGCAGTTTTCGCTAGCATCGCATAGGGTGAAGTCACCAAATGCAACCGTGGACTCATGGTAGTAGCCACGGCGTTGATGGTCGGAACCATCTCGATATATCGATCCGAGGCATCCCCGCCGATAAACACGGTGGATAGCGCGTTGTGGTTTACACCAGCCACAGTGGCACCTACTCCAAGCAGGATGCTAAAATTGCCTTTATCCACGGTGACCGTCTGTTTTTCTGCCCAGATCGCAGTGCCCCCGGTGGACGCCGCGTAAATCTTGAAGACCACCTCATAATTGACGGGGGTTGTGGGTGCTAGAACAGCACCATTGGCGTCCGTCAAATAACCCTGATAGGCCATGAGGTCTGGCGGGTTTTGTGTGGCGGCTTTCGTTGAAATCAAGCCCAGTCCAAGGAATCCAAGGGCAAGATACCCAGAGAGAATCCAACAAAAACATCGGCGCGAAGGAATGAGACTGCCGAGCTTGAGAGTAGGTTCGGAGTTATTTTTCATGATTGATTTACGTTTAAGAGTAATATGGATTCAGAGGATCATTGATTCTTCATTGTCCCACTAAAGATTGAATGGGTGCCGCACCGTTGGTGAGGCTTTCGAGAGTGGTTTTTCTAGCTAGGGTTCGCACGTTTGGATCGGCTCCGATGTTGAGTGTGAGTGTGCTCTTTCCCGCGTTCAAAAGAACTGGATTCTCGCTGATTTGATTCAAGGAAAACCGGCCTTCGACATCGAAAATTCGTGTTTTAACGCCGTCATCCGTAATTTTAATCTGTTCGCGATAGTGGCCTTGCCGTTTCCCCGCAGCCAAAGTGAGAGACTGAAATGTATCCTCCGGTGGAAGCGTTGTTAAGGTAATGTTTCGGATGATTTTAAACGATTCCTTACCGTTGCCGGTGGGAAGAAAGTTGGCATCAAGATTATCGTGGTCAGGATGGTAAGCGTGGACAAACGGGTTGGCCGCTTGGTCATTATAGTCCAGCTCGACGTCAAAAATCGCTACCGGACTTAACAGGTTCGATCGAGATGCCCAACCAACGTTCTCATCATCCCCTTTCCAAGGAAAATGGGTGGAACTTATACGCCGTGCAGAGGCGAGTTTGGTGCGATCGAGTAAATTGGTGGTGGTCGTGATGACTTGTGGTCCATTAACTCCCGATCCGGTGTAGATATGTTGAAGCAAGGTCATTGTCTGACGACCCGCCGCAGCGTTGGTGCCGGCGTGGACGATCAACCTGAGGTCGAAACCGACTGGAACTGAACCGTTGGGAACTGTTTTTGCAGTGGAAAGAAATGCACCGCTTTTACCAGTGAGTTCCATGATCCGACCAGAAGCAGGATCAATATTATAGGTGTTGCCATTCTTATATCCGACAAATTTATCCACAGAATTGTATAATTGCGTTGTCGGGATGAGTTGTTTTGCGGTTTTTACGGTGGTTGACACGACTCCTGTAGCGTTCGTGCTCTTAGTGAATGACTCCCAAAACAGCTTGCACGTCGCTGAGCCGGCACCTTGTCGATACTCGATCTGGAGCCCATAGAACTCACCCGGAACCATGGTTAACGTGTTGGTGTAAGCTTTCGAAGTCGTGTTGGTCGCGTCGATAAGCACTAATCCGTTTAAGGTTAGTTTAATTTTGTCATCGGCTTCGACAATGATCGAATAAACCTCATTGGACGCGCTCTTGTCTTTGGCTTGCACAAATCCGGTCCAGCGAACCCAGTAATCGGTGCTGCCGATTGCTGTCGCGGGGGCAGCGGTCGTTCCGGCAAGATTGATGGTTGAATCAACCCGGGTCAACGTCGGGCTCGTCGTGTCAAAGGGCGTTTTATTCGTTTCCCAATATTCACCTTTTAGCCCCGTACCCTGGGCGATGGTGTTCGTGAGCAGACCCAAATTCCTCAATTGATTGGTTAAATCGATCAGGTTGACTGCAGTATAGTAATTGTTGAGGTATTGATCGACCGCGTTGACGGTGGCGGTCCCAACCCAAAGGCCTTCACTGCTGGCCACGGTCGCCGTAACCGGAAGATTGATCTCTTCTAAAAGGCCGGCATCCGTGATTCGAAGGACTCCAGCAAGGAGGCTGCCCGCAGCGTAATTGGTTAAAGCCGCCCGATTCAGGCCCAAAATTACTTCCATGGAAGAACCCGGTTGACCCGACGGCTTGAGAAGCACAGGGAAATTTCCTAGCCCATTGAGGACTGTGTATCCATGGGTAAGATTGGTGATGTTTAGGCCACCCCGGATGAGGATGGGGGGCACCCCTGAAACGACAGGTTGGTTGGTCGGCGGAGTTGCCGATCCGAGAAGGTTCAAGTAGAGGGTGAGATCTTTCGAGGTATTATTTGCCAATGTGATGCGGCTTTGCCCCAATGTCGTGCCGAAAGCGATTCCTGAAGCCCCTCCGGAAACCGTGAAGGGACCGTAGTAATTGTTAAAGTCAGGTGACCGCACCCAATAGGCCTGACCACGTTGGATGTTTACCGTGGAGGGGTTATCCACAAGAACTGGATTGCTCTCGGTCAAATTGCCACCGACATATCGAAAAATTTGAGCCGTGCTGACGAAGAGAGGCGCAGCCGCGAGGTAATCGCTAAACGTTGACGATTTAGCGGGATTCACTGGAAAGCCAACAAAGTTTTCTCCAGAACTCGTCCATTGGTAGCTTGGTGGGACTGGTTTGCCCGTGACCACCCACGAATAATTGGCGGTGTTGGTGCTGCGGACAAGGTAGGCTTTATTTCCTAGCAGGCGATTGAGTCGGTTGGTGACAATGTTAACATTGCTCCTAGCCCACTGCTGCCACTGGAGGCTAGAGGTGAGGGGTGACGAAGGATCGGTCAAGAATTGAGCGGTCCCTGTGTCAGGATCCCACATCCAGATGTCCTGAATCGGGTTTGCGGCATTTTTCCAAACCAAATTGTCAATGGTATCATGACTTGCGTCCAAGTTGAGATAGACCGCGTTCCAACCATTGACAAGGATATTGGTCTGACTCATCCACTGGGCGCGGGTGGAAACAGGCCAAACGGCGAGAAACAGCAGGACACCCGTCAGCTTCAACAGATTTAGTTTTGAACGAATCATGGCTCTATTGGGTTCAAGGGTGCCGGTAAAAATACCATGCCGGTTGCGGGATCAACGATTGAAGGGCGGCTAAAATGACTGAATTTTGACCGTTGCCACCGTAAATAAGTGTCTGAGCACCCGTCCAAACAGCCACGCTTCCAGAGCGTGGAGTGGGTGTCCCGGCGGTTGTCAACGGCCGCCAAGAATCGGTGGCAGGATTATAGGCAAAGCCGGAGGATAAAAGTCCAGCGGGGGTTGCCCCGCCAAGGATCAACATTTCGCGACCTGTCCAGACGGCACTGTGGAGGGCTCTTGCAGACGGGGCATTGACGGTGGAAATGGGTTTCCAAGTGTCGAGTTTAGGATCGTAAACAGCCCCATCCGCGAGGACACCGGAAGTCCCTTTCCCTCCCCAGACCAACATCCGGTCCCCTGTCCAAACCACGGAATGGTCCGTGCGACTGATCGGAGCCGCTGTGGCAGACAGATTTCGCCAGACTAAAGTGTTTGGATTAAAGGCCGAGCGAATGTCGGCGTTAACAGCACCTGCACCGCCCAGCAAGATTACCTCGGTGCCAGTCCACACACCGAGGGTGCCAGCTGCGGGAGCGGGTTTGACACCTGTGGTGGAAGGGTTCCGCCAGGTATCGGCTTTTGGGTTGTAGAGGGCGAAATTGGTGATATTGGTTCCTTGCTGGTTTTTTCCTCCCCAAATGAACATTTCTTCGCCGGTCCATACCGCAACATGGTTCTGTCGAGCAGCAGGGGCGTTAGTGATGGAAGTTTTGTCGGTCCAAGACCGTGTGGAGGGATCGAACAATCCGCCTGTGTTGAGGACTGTCGCTACCGACATCCCACCCCAGACGATCGCACGCTGGCCGGTCCAAATGAGAGTGTGACCCTGCCGTGCGTTGATGCTAGCATTTGCGGGAACTAATTTCCAAGAATTTGCCACAGGATCGTATAAACCACCATCATCTAGAAGTGTCGGTCCCTGAGCCTGACCTCCCCAGACAAATAATTCACTTCCAGTCCAAACCCCTTGGTGACGAACCCTCGCAGCGGGTTGACCCGCTGTTGACCCGCTGTTCCAAGCCGGTGCGGGGATCTCGTAGAAGGATTGATAGCCTCCATCGAGCAATGATTTATCAGCAGGATTAGGCGAAACGGCTGTAATGCCGGAAGGTAGAATCCCGGGAGCTAATTTTGCGGCGGAAATCGAACCATCGGGGACGCTCAGGGCGGATTGGGCAGTCTGGGCGTAAGAAGCCGCCATGGCAAAGGCAACCGGGGTTAATCGTGTATCGGGAACCAAGAGCTGAGAACCGTTGACACCATCATTAAACCAAACCCGAAGGAAGATAGGGTTAGTAGCAGTCTGTGAGACAGCATCGGCGAAAACCGCTGAAGGAATGGAAGCCATGTTCGGCAGCGAGGCGTCGCCCAACGCCACGTTGTAAAGGCCCGTGGTTACCGCAACCGACACTGCGGAGGCAGGCTCAGAACCGCCGACTCCCAGTGCAGCGTTGTTCCAGTAAGTCTTTGTGCCATCAGCGTTGACGAGGGCAAATTTGAGCTGGGCGGTGCCGGTAAACAGGGTGGCCCCGACCATGACGCGGCCTTGATAGTTGATCACTCCAGAAGTTTGGGCGGAACTTGCGGGGATCGTCGTGAGAACGCAGAGAACGATGACGAAATAGTGAATCAGGCGGTGCATCCGCTGCATGGAGCCTTGCAAATGCCATACCAAATAACAAAGAGAAACCGCGCCGATGTCGTGCGAAGACACTGGCTCAATGCTGACCGTCCATGTTTGTTTTGCTGCTGCCATTCAAGTCACCACATTTTAACCCCTTTGTCCGCGCAGGATCACAAATTCTTACAAACCGGAACCGATAACATAATCATCCTTTTTACGTGGGAAAGCGTCAATGATTAAATCACTGTTTCCGATGATGATCTGGCGAAGAATTCAACTTTTGTTTTGTGCGACGCATCGTTGTCAGTAGCAGCAAAGCGCCTCCCGCCACCGCCATGGAGGCGATCCCCGGCTCGGGAACCATGGTGAGTAAAGCAGGACGGAACAATACCGATAGCGGATTGCCATCGATTCCAAACAATTCGCTGGTCCCATTCAATGAGTGGAGGGTGATATCCCACGTTTGACCGTAGAGCGAAAGCCCGGTGGCATCCAAGGTGATGGATCCGACGACAAATGTTCCAACACCAAGTTGAATGGAACCCGATTCGGTTAACGTCGCGGCCTCGTATATTTGGGGCAATAGGCTACCCGATCCGCCTTGTCCGTTGTTATTGGATCCGAAAAGGAAAGCGGGGGAAAAAAGATCCACATTTGTGATCTCGGGACCCGTGATCACTCCTCCAGCAGCGGGGCCTCCATCAGCAATTTGTATGTTAAGACCGAGGCCAAGAAGCGACACGGGCTGACCTTCATTGCTGACATGGATCCAGAGGGTCTGACTAGCCGCGTTGGGAAGGAGTTCCGTGTCCGGCACTGAAAATACAATGTTGGCCTGCGACATTACTGCCGAGGACAACATTATCGTCAGGATGAACAGACGGACTCTCATGGCAAGTGGCATTTACCTTTCGGAAAACCTCGGTCAAGGATCGTGCTTTGGACACTACTTAAAGTCATATCGGACGCAATAATAAATTTGTTGGTTTTCAGAATTAGTTTTAACCGACCAACGCAGAACGTTTTCTACTGCGGTTTCCGTTGCAGGGATTTGGCTTCGGTGCCATGGGCCAGTCACGGTGGGGGCGATCCAAAGTTCAGCACTATCAGAGGATTCCACGACTGCTTCGACGATGATTTCTGTGGGAGAGTATTGAGCAATGGCTATGCCATTGGGACTGGTTCTTGACATGGAATACACGGAGTCTCCCACGACAGGTCGGATGGGGCGAGTTGTCAGATCGATCAATTTGAGGGCAGTCAAAAACGTGGTGATGTGGGAGCGAGCTAGCGCTTCATCCGCGATACCGACTCGCTGATCTCGGTTGATGTCCCATCTGGAATTCAATGCGGCCGGAGCCAAAAATGTGGCTGGATGGGATCGAATCGCGGCTTGATCGGCAATGGAGACTTGGGCATTCGCTGACGAATTCCCCGTATCACCGATCGCGTTTCCGAAGTAGAATTGATCCTCATTGCGTAAGCCGGTTGCGGTAGTAGCGAGGGTTGTAATCCCCACCCAAGTATTGGTGAACGTGTTATCCGCCCAGATCAGTGTCACCCGCGTGGAACCACCTACTCCTGCACCGGGGCGTATTGTCACGCTTTCAGGAGTTGAGGCCAATGACCAGCCGCTAGGGTTGTTGTCGTTACCCCGAACGATCCTAAAATCAGCCGCTGTGATAGAATTCTCAATCGGCGCACCGGCAAGATCAACGATGATCCCGTTGATTCCCTTAGAGTAGGATGTGTAATTTGTGAACGAGGCAATCTCACCAAGCCTGAGTGCTACTTTATCCGTCGCGATAGCCTGATCATCCCGAGCATTGGCTGCTGTGTTATTCCCATCCCACGCGGAATTGTTATAAAAAACTGCGCGCCCAATAATCGTTGAGAACACTTGGAAACTAACTGTCACAGGGGATGCGGCTAGGTAATTGTCGGTGCCAGTCTGGGTTGCTGTTACGGTCACGTTTCCGGCTCCTGTCGTAGTCAGGATGTTTCCGGTCAGGGTCGCTGGACCGCTCGTTAATGTGAAGGCCACCCCAAGCCCGGAACTAGAACTCCCGCTAAGCGTGATCGGGTTCGCCGAATACGTCGTGTCGGCGATGTCTGCAAACGTTATCGTCTGCGACGCTTTGCCGACATTAAAT
>SXQI01000172.1 GCA_005793025.1 Verrucomicrobiales bacterium | reverse complement strand
GGAGCCCCTAGGTTTTCGTGGTGGATTGGTCCGAGGATTACAAATCGAACAGGAACACCGCTGATCTGGTTGATCGTATCCATCAGGGTGTTGACATCCGCGATGAACTTGGGGATTCCTGCTTCCCCAGCGAATGACGCCGCCATGCCATGGCTGAGGAACACCACGTTAGGTTTGACCGCAGTTAAATGTTCCTTGAGGCGGTCGAAGCCTTTTTCGGGTGCATCAAAACCGGCTCGTGATTCACCGAGGACAGTATCCGCGCTCCACCCAAGGTTTCTGAAGATGATTTTTTGACCGGGAAACTGAGCTGTTAAACGAGTCTCAAGATAGCACTCGGTCGCCTCCCTTTCCATAAAAGTATCCCCTAGGAATACAACGCGGTCGCCTGTAATCAGCGAGAAGGCAGGGGCGGGTTGTGGTGTTGGTGTATTTTGCGCGTATAGTTCGAGACCAAGGCACAGGCTGAGGAGCACCATCAAAAAGCTTCGTTTCATGCGTGAGAATATTCCACAATTAAAGCGATGAGTGGGCACAGGTTCAATGGCAAAATCCCAAAACTGGGTCACGGAATTTCCTGCTGTAGAAAACTAGATTCTGATTAGAGTGTTTGACACTTCCGATCAACAAGGGTGCTATGGAGCATTATCCCGATATCCAAATCTAGGTGACACTTTGGCTAAGCTAACCCAAACGACAGGCAACGGCAGCGGCAGGGTCATCAATCTCCAAAACGGAACTTGGCGAATCGGACGACATTCGGCGAACGATTTCATGATAGATCATCCATCGGTTTCTCTTTTTCATGCAGAGTTCAAAGTAAGGGAAATCGGAGTGTCGTTTCAGGACATAGGCTCCACCAACGGATCGTTTCTCAATTCGGAACGTTTTGTCCACGGAATGATCGGTGACCGACAGGTGCTTAAACTAGGGGTTATCGAGTTTCTGGTTGAAATCCCACAATCCATCATCCAACCCATTCGCGCCCCAACGATTGAACAAAAACATGCTAATTTTTTGAACGATGGAACACCCGCTTGTCAAAACCATCCTGAGCAGCAAGCCGAACACCGATGCAGCAAGTGTGAGGAAACTTTTTGTGACCAATGCGTACGCCGCACCGGATTGGTAGGGCGAGCAAGCCTAGTTTTTTGCCCTTCCTGCTCAGGAAAATGTGGCTCTGAGCTATCCAAGGATTCAAGGAAAAACAAGAAATCGCTCCTCGCACGGATTGCACACGCGCTCTACTTAACGCGCCAGAAAAACAGATGAATCGTGATCCGAGATTGGCCTAGGTCGAACTAGGATGGCGAATCGCATTAGAGTTTGCTGATGATCATTTCCAACGAAATTAACGAATATGCAGTGACAAGGACTGCGTCTTTTTCGAACCAACGGCCGTTTTCGTTAGCCCAAGAACCGTTGGGATGTTGCAGGTTTATCAGCTTAAGCGAGATCTGCTCCCTCCAGTCGATGGTGTTGCCATCAGGTAACCGAAAGGTGTCGAGTCCTCGGAGCGTCAGGGCTTTGGTTAGGAGATGATAATAATAATAAAGCCCTTGGGGACCCATTCCAGGGTTCTCCTCCAAAGTATAATTGGTTTTCAACCAATCGAAAACTGCCGTAACTCGAGGATCATCAAGTTTTAGATCGGCGTAGATGTAACTAATCAACCCTGCATAGGACATACTGCCGTAGGACCGGAGGGCGACGCGGCCTGACGCGAGGTTCGTCTCACCAGCCTTACTGCTACCCGGGGTGTAAACGAATCCACCAAGGTTTTGAGGGTCTCCAGAAACCCAAGGTTCGGCGTTATGGCTAGGAAGATTTTGGCAACGCTGGATGAATGCGAGTGCAGCGGACCAATTCAGATCCTCCGAACCATTCAGATTTTTGTCTGCGAGGGTTTGCTTACTATATTTGAGGGCTTCTAGAGCCACTAAAGTGTTAGAGAGGTCAGGAGTCTTATCGCCGTTTCCGTAGCCAATTCCCCCTGCGAAAGCGTTATTCGTTCCGCCATTACTACTATACTTGGCTTGAAGGCCGATGAGAAACTTCCGGGCGTTGAGAATCGTAGTCTGGTCGTCGGTGCGTCGGCCTGCGACCAGTGCCATCAGAGCGAGGGACGTGTTGTAGCTGGGCAATTCCTTTCGGTAAATACCGCCGTCAGGTTGCTCGCAGGTTTTTAGGTAGGTGTAGCCGTGTTGGATCGATTTAATAAACTGAGCTTGGTTAGCGCGGTCTTGTTGTGCGGACAATGCAACGATGGCGAGGGATGTAATCGCGGGGTGGTCGGGTGTGGACCACCAACCATTCGTAGATTGAGATTTGAGTAGCCAGTCGGCACCTTTGTCAACGGCGTGTTGTAATTCATTCCGCAACGACGCATTGGGCTTTAGGGTCAGGGGAAGTTGTGCAGTCGTTGAGTTGGTGAAGGAGCATGTAAGTACAGCAGTGATCAAAACCCGCTTGAGTAACCCGCGAATCGGTTGATGCAAGATAGAATTCATGTTCTAGTAAGTTCTCCGAGCACGATTAATCTACAACGAGCCAACTCTGCAGCACACGCAAATCTGGAGTGTTTTTAGAGAGCTGATTGACCCGAGAAAAGTTCTGTGAAATCTTCCTAGTCAATGATTCTGCGGCCTTTAGTTGAGTGCCTGTTGTCATTGGCCATTCTGCCAAGTTTTGTTGCTTTTGCTGAGGATCAAGTCGCGACCAGAACCGAAGCAACGCCAGTTGTTTCGCTGAAAGTTGAGAG
>SXQI01000171.1 GCA_005793025.1 Verrucomicrobiales bacterium | reverse complement strand
TGGCACCTCCTCGACGATCCACCGCTCAAAATCAACTCCATCCTCGTGTAGGATGTAACCGCTGCCGTCACCGCGTAAACCATCACTCGGCATGGCTAATACCATCGGCACGATGGCCTTGGTGGATATCAATCGAGCTGCAGTGCGGTGGGCACCCCCTTGTCCAGTCCAAGACCAATGGCTGCCGTAAACACCGTGCAAAAGAATCACCACGGCTACAGGCACATCCTCGTCAGGTGCCCAAAGTGTAATATCACCTCGTCCTTTGAGAGCGGGACTCTTTACGGTGACAGTCCGCAAGCCATCGACTTCGAAACGAGGGTTAGACTTTTCAAAACTTTTAAACATAATAAAAACCCAGCTGAACCGAGCTGGAATTTGCCTTATTCAAAAATGATCACGCCTTTCGCATTCCGGCCCGCCATCATATCATCGATAGCTTCTCCCAGTTGCTCTAAGGAGTAAGTGCGAGTGATGAGTTCGTTCAGTTTAAGCTCTCCTTTGCTGTAGTGTTCAAACATTTTTGGAAAATCGCGGGCGGGTTGGCATCCTCCATAAAGTGGCGTGATGTAGTGCTTGTTCCACATGAACCAAGGCATCGGGACATTTACGTTTTCATTGATACCGCTTACTTGTAGGGCTGTTCCTCCATCACGAATAAGCAGAAGGGGGACAAACGCGAGTCTAGCGCAACTCGTTGCTTCAAAGGCATAATCCGCACCCCGACCCTCAGTGAGATCCCGAACTCGATCCGCCAGACCGGAGAATTCTCCATCTCCTTGGTCTGGAGCTATGGTGTCCGAAGCTCCGAACTGCCTAGCACGTACTAACGCGGATGGATTGTTGTCGATGGCGATGATTTTTCTGGCACCTGCGATCGTTGCTGACTGGATGATGTTAAGTCCCACACCGCCGCAGCCCATCACTACGACGGTTTCTCCTGCTTGAATCCGGGCGATGTTCATGACTGAGCCGAACCCTGTCATCACCCCACAACCACTGATCGCGGCGACAGCGAATGAGACATTGGGAGGTATAAGAGTCACCGCCTCTTTGCGAACTAAGGTTAGCCCGGCGAGGGTACCAAGGTTGAACGATCGATCGACAGGGTGACCCCGCAAAAGGGTTCCTTGAGCATGCGCATGACCCTGTGAAGGTTTCATGATATGCGCCGGTTTGCTGGATTCACAGAGCACCGTGTCTCCTCGGTCACATTGGAAACATCGACCACAAGGGATGCACCAGTTAAGAACCACTCTATCGCCGGCTTTGACATGGGTGACCCCAGCCCCTGTTTCACACACAATGCCAGCACCCTCATGGCCCATTACCAAAGGGCGTTTCCAAGACATTGAGGCGTGGTCTGTATGACAAATCCCTGCCGCCTTTAGTTTGACTAAAACCTCATCGCTTTTTGGCAAAGCAACCTCAATAGGCTCGATTCTAAAACGGCCAAAACCATCGGCGATCGCGGCAGTGGTTTGCATGAGTGGAAGATTAGTGAACGATGTTCAGATGATGTATTCGAGGGGGTTTGTCTTCTGGTTTCCGAGGACAAGGGCTCGAGCGCAAAGATCTGCCACCGTGACTTTTTCTAGTTGTCGGACGATGGCGTCTCTGACCTCTTTCATGATGCTACGAATGGCGCATTGTTGTTCATCGGGGCACGTGCATTTGTCATAGAATCTTTCGCTGACGCAACTCACTGGAGCGAGTGGCCCCTCGATCAACCGAATGACCATCGCCAACGAGATTTCCTCTGGTTTCAATTTGAGTCGATATCCTCCAGATCTCCCGCGACGGCTCTCCAGCAGGCCCGCATTCTTCATTTCGTGCAATATTTGTTCGAGGAATTTACGCGGGATATTTTGCCGTTCAGAAATGCGGTGGGTGTGGATCACCTCTTCTTTAGGGATTAATCCCAGCACCACCAACGATCTCAGCGCGTACTCTCCACGTAACGACAATTTCATGCAGGAGCCACTGGGTTTGTCAGGATTCGTTGGTGCGACCCAACCGTGCATCGTTCTCCTGAACGAAGGGTTCGGAACGGTTGTCCGAGTTTTCTAGCGGTATCCTCGAATAAAGTCGGAGATGAAGTGTTGAATTCGAACATTTCGAAATGGCATGGAATCGCGAGCTTCGCTCCGATGTTAAATGCCAGACTCGCAGCCTCTGCACCATTGAGGTTACCTGCGACTCGTCGTGAGGGATCATCTCCGTTGATCGGAAGCAAAGCCACATCTACATTAAAATCGCGGATCAATTCGGCCATGCCATCGTAAATCATGGTATCCCCGCTATGGTAAACCTTCCACCCTCCGATTTCCACAATGAGCCCTAGGTAATGATGTTGACCACGGTTGTTCCGGTCAATTTGTGGATGCGCAGCGGGAACCGCATGGATGATGACCCCACCTACCTGAATCTGCTGGCCAGCGTCTATTCCGAGGGGCCAAGTTTTTTCCACTTTGAGTCGATCAACAGCAAATTCACGATTACCTTCCGCTAAGAGGAATTTCCCACCCGGATTCGCTCGAAAAATGGGATTAAGGGTTTCGGCATCGAGGTGGTCTGTGTGATTGTGAGACGAGGTGACAACATCTATAAAATTAAGCCTTTCCGGCGCAATTACACGTTCGGTAATCCGCACATGGGGCTTGTCGGTTCCTGAGTATTTCCTCGTCAGCGAGTCGGACAAATAGGGGTCAAAAAGTAAATGTCGTCCTTGGTGTTGAAGCAGGAAACCGCTTTGGCCTAACCACCATAGATGCAGACCGGGTTGACTTCGGGCCAAACAAATATCCTCCAACAGCGCGTCATCTTGGAGATGGGGCCGGATCATGTGCGGATTCCAAGTTCCTTTTTTACGATGCGAATTCCTTCAACCATATTCTTAAGCTTCTGGCGTGCCGCCCAACGAGCCGTTTGGCTGAGTCCACAATCCGGAGCGAAAGCCAACCGATCCGCAGGGGCGTGTTTTAGGCAGGTCCTCACTCGCTGAGCGATATCATGGGGAGTTTCGATATAATAACTCTTCACATCGACAATCCCAACCGCGACATCCTTCCTTTGAGCAATCTCCCGGATCATTTCTATTTCCGAAAACTCCCGACTACTCATCTCTAAATGGATTTCATCCACAGCTAATTCTAGAAACACAGGGAACATCGGTGCGTAATGACGTAACCCAACGGCGCGAGCTTTGTAATTCCCGAAACAGAGATGAGTGGAAAGTCGGCACCGACCTACCACGGATTCGACCGTACGGTTAAAGATATCGACAAAACGTTGAGGGTTTTCCTTGTGGGCATAACAACTCATGGATGGTTCATCGACAGTGATCTCTTGGCAACCGGCCGCTACCAATGCGGCAAGCTCGGTGCGCACCAATGGCAGCAAGGCTTCTGTCAATGCCCATCGATCTGGATACTGTGAGTTGGGTAACAACCGACCGCTCAAAGTATAAGGGCCTGGGACGCTGGCTTTGAGGACCACGTTCGGGGGTGCAACCCGTTTCAACCGTTGAAAATCCCTTACCGTTCCTAGCCCTTGAGAGGCGGTGATGGATTCAGTCACGCGGTGTTTACCCCGTTGATCATGCGCTGGAGGACCAAAGCGTCGAGGGGATGCACTTTCCAATTCAATGCCTTCGAGGAAACCGTAAAAGGAAAGGTTGAAATCGAGACGTGTTTGTTCGCCGTCTGTAATAACGTCGAGGCCGGCGTCCGTCTGATCTGCAATCGCAATACGAACAGCGTCATCGATCAATTCATCGCGATCATGCGAACCAAATTGGTCGAGATGGTGAACAGCAAATTCCATCCAACTCGGAAATGGATAACTTCCGATTACAGTTGAGCGCAGCGGCTGATCTTTCATGGCAGCTTTTCTGAGTTGGGAGACCCAAGATTTTCGTAAAGTTTTGCTAATCGACGTCCGTGTTCATCATACGCAGCCTCAAAAAGATTCGTCGCACGCTCACGACCAACCAAGGCACTCGCGGTGAGAACCTTTGGAGGTTGACCTGCACGAGTGAGTCGCCCAGCGACTTCCGCTTTAATACAATTCACCAGCATACAACCTCCAATAGTGGAACCCGGAGATACAGGCGTCGCTAATCCCTCGACCTCAATCATCGCATCTCCCACAGGAGCACCCGTATCGAGAACTATATCCGAAAAATCCTGCAACTTTTTATCGGTGGAATGTTGGCTGAGGCTCGCTTCCGAATGCGCTCGACTGATAATGGAAACCACTTTCACCCCCCGACGCTGGAACTCGGAAGCCATCTCGATGGGCACAACATTGCAACCGCTCGAGGAAATAACGAGTGCAGAATCCGTAGGGTGCAGATCAAAATTCCGCAGGATCCTTTCAGCAAGTCCCGGAACATTTTCGAGAAACATCGCCTGCCTTTGACCATTGGCTCCAACAACTAGATTATGAAAACTCAGGGAAAGCTCCACAATCGGATTGAATCCGGGAAACGATCCGTAACGTGGCCACATCTCTTCGACAAGAATACGGCTGTGACCGGAGCCAAAAAGGTGAACCATCCGGCCCGCTAAAATGGTTTCTGCGAACCAATCGGCAGTCCGTTGGATTTCCGCTTTTTGAGCCTCCACCGCCTGAATCAGACCACGACATTTCCCAAGATAATCTGCGCTTAAGTCCATGTGATTATCCATTCATCGGCAATTTGATGACACTGTCCATCGGGAAATCTTCATCACGAAGGCATCAACCATCGGCAAATCACAATCGAGGCGATTATTCCAACACCGTCCGCAATCAGGCCCGCAGGGAGTGCGTGCCGGGTGCGTCGGATATTTACCGAACCGAAATAAATCGCGAGAACGTAGAATGTCGTTTCAGTACTTCCATAAAGAGTCCCAGCAGTGCGAGTAATCAAACTGTCCGGTCCATACTGATTCACTAGTTCGGAAAATAGTGCCAAGGACCCACTCCCACTGAGGGGACGCATGAGTGAGATGGGAAGGAGTTCAGTTGGAAATTGGAAAACGTTCAACACGGGCTGTGTCCATCCTGCGATGAGGTCAATCCCACCGGCCGCACGAAACATGCCCACCGCTACGAGCATCGCGACTAGGAAAGGAATGATTCGGATGGCAACGTTGAATCCTTCTTTCGCGCCATCCACGAATTCTTCGTAAACCTTTAACCCTCTTAACCATCCACAAATCGGAAACAAAGTCAGAAGAAATGGAATCGCGAGAATCGAAAGCGCGTTGATAATCCGTGGGAGCCAACCATGTTGGGAACTAGTGGTTGATCCAACAATGTCCGCGAAAAAGAAACCGAAACAGGTGATCAGCGAGATCACCACCAACCAGTGCCAAAGTTTCCAAGGAGCCAACTGCTCAGGTTTTTCATCCTCTGCAACCGCAGGATTTTCCTTCAGCGAGGTCGATGGGGGTGCAGGGAGTCTAAATACTGGCAAGTGCTCGAGTAACTTGACGCTGATGATCCCTGCTACTGTGGAGCAGGTTGTCGCGAGGAGCGCGGTGCCAATGATGAATTGGGGTTGCAATGATCCCGCTGCAGCAAGGATTCCGATGGCGGTGATCGGAATGAGTTGAACAGAGCTGGTGTTGATCGCAAGGAATGTACACATCGCATTGGTGGCAACACCCGGCCGAGGATTCAGCTTTTCTAATTCCTGCATTGCACGGAGTCCTAACGGTGTCGCTGCGTTACTCAGCCCCAGCATGTTCGCGGCGATATTCATGACGATCGCACCCATGGCAGGATGATTCTTAGGAACCTCGGGAAAAAGCCAACGCAGCACTGGCCGCAGCAGGAGGGATAGCGATTGAACAAGGCCCGCTTTTTCAGCGAGTCGCATCATTCCTAACCACAACGACATAATGCCGATCAACCCCACAGCGAGGGTTACAGCAGTTTCGGAACTTTTCACGACGGATTCCGCCACCACAGGAAGTTTTGCACTCGTTCCGGCCAGCAACACCGAGCACACGATCATGAATAGCCAGATGATATTTAACATTCAGGACCTACGGATTGGCTAAGCCTAGCGATTAAAATGGGTTTCACCTTTCACGAGCACCGTTTGCAATTCAAGTTGAGGATTCAAAACAATGAGGTCCGCATCGTTCCCAACACGCAGACATCCGATACGTGGCTCATGAATTATTTGAGCGGGAACAAGTGTTGCCATTCGTATCGCATCGTGGAACGGGTAGCCCCAAGATACGACATTCCGAACCATCTGTAGCAGCGGAGTCGCGCTTCCTGCCATCGGGCGTACTCCCGTCTCGGGCGAAACCTCCTTCGTCAACACGAGGTTGCCGGGTCGCAACTCGATGGTGAGTCCTCCGAGTGCATAGTCTCCGGGTTGACAACCCGTCGCGGAACTTGCATCGCTGACCAATGCAAGTTGCAGCGGTCCCTTTTGCTGAATCAGCAACCGAACCATTTCCGGTGGCACATGGTAACCGTCGGCAATCACCTCACCGCTGATCGCTGTGTGGGTCAGAAGTGTTCCCATCCCCATCAGTTC
>SXQI01000170.1 GCA_005793025.1 Verrucomicrobiales bacterium | reverse complement strand
CCATCCGCATGAGCCAGTGTTCAAACGGAGCCTCACCCCGAAAGCTCGAAAGCTTTAGAAAAGCCTTGGAAAAAATTTCCTGTACAATGTCTTCAACTTCGCTTTCGCGACGGGCATACCGCCGAGCTGTGGCGAAAATCCGCGGTTGGTATCGAACCACCAGAAACTCGAAGCTCGAAGTGGTGCCTTGCAACACTTCGGCGATTAATTCGGAATCAGTTTTTTCCACGCTTGCGAAGGTTTTTCATCAGCCAGACGCAGCGATCGTTCCAAACTTAATAAAACAAACCGATTGGGTTCAGTTCGTGGCGGGGACTGGTCGAGCTGGACTATTAGTTCCGTTACGACGTGGGGTTAAAGCATCCAAACGGTTGGTAAGTCGGCTTGAAACTCCTTTCATCCGCTCGATTTGTTCAGGAGGAAGAAATTGGCGGTATTTTCCGAATGACTTGGCTTGGATCACTGCCAATTCTCCTTCCAGTTTGCCCACCACACTGGCTTTTTCACGTAGCTTAGCCTCATCCACTTGATCCGCGTAAACCTGTTGCTGAAGTTCCCGACGGGCAGTCCTCATTTTTTCGTTCACGTCCCGAGTTTGTACCTGCGCTGATTCCCTAGCTTCACGGTAGGCTTTTTTTTGCTCGTCGGTCAGTTTATCCTCCCACGAAGGGCGAGGTTGAAAACTCGGCCTCGCGATCTGGTTTGTGAGAGCTTGAGCAGGGGAAGGCGTGGCAGTGGGGGCCTGAGCACTCGCATCGACGAGGAGTAAGGCTAAAACCGCCACGGGTAGTAGGTTTATGTTTAAAAAGGCAGAAATAGGCTTTTTCATGCTGAGTAAGTTAATCTTAATCGAATTTGACGGCGCGTTTCGCTCACAAGTTACAATATTGACCTCCAATATCAAGATTTTGTGGATTGCGAGTGTAGTTTGGGTTAAACCACTGCAAACAAAAAACTTAGAAAAACAATGAGCACGGTATAACCGGGGTCTGGGTTCGAACGTCTCGATGGGTTGAACCAGTCTTTGGATGTCGAACAACCGCAGGTAGAACCACTTACAATTCATGCAATTCTCACCAAAAACCGAAGGGGGTAAATCATGGCATCGGCGTGGATTTACATTGATCGAGCTTCTTGTCGTTGTCGGCATCATTGCAATCCTAGCCAGTTTGCTCCTCCCCGCCTTAGCGAAAGCAAAGGGGCAGGCTCATCGCATTCAATGCCTCAACAATTTGAAACAATTGAGTACGATTTGGTTTTTATACTCTGGAGATTATGATGACCGCCTCGTGATCAATTCGGATGGGGAATTGACTCAGGCCTCTTGGGTTCAGGGAAGTTTTGCAACGGTACCTTCGAATGCAACCAACTTAGCGATGTTGCTCGATCCCAAATTCTCTCTCTTCGGTCCCTATCTCAAAACCACCGCAGTCTATAAATGTCCAAGCGATAAATTGAAGGGAACCGGATCCGGAACACTGGCACATCCTCGGGTCCGAAGTTACGCCATGAATGGTTATTTGGCTTGGGTGGGAGGCAATTTTCGAGGCGTTCCAAATTTGCAACGCTACCGTTCGTATAAAAAGATGGGAGAACTCACCCATCCTTCGCCTTCATTGTTAATGGTCTTTCAAGATGTGAACCCGAATAGTATTTGTCGCCCCGTCTTCGGAGTCTATATGGGGGAAGATCGCTTCTGTCATTTTCCTGCGAGCAATCATAATCGGGCAGGGATGACCTCTTTTGCGGATGGCCATGTAGAATCCCACCGTTGGTTGGACGTTCGGACCTATAAGCCAAAAAGCCCTGATTTCCATCGACATAACGACGCGAGTCCGAACAACGTGGATCTAAAATGGCTCCAAGAGCGAACCTCCGTCCGCATGTGAGTCGGTTCACAGGCTCGGATAGTTTTCGAGGATAGTATTGGAGCGGGAGCCAGATCCCACTCGACTGCGAGTGGTTCCCTGTTAGCATGTCCCGATATGCGAGACATCGCGCCCGGTGCGCTCAAACCCTCTGCACCCAAAATCAATCTGCGCCGACCGGACGTAATGGAAGCGGTTCAGGCTCAGGTGTTGTCTCATTACCAGAGTGGGTTGGTGGATCGAATTCGAGCTCAAGGCCAATTGGCATCTGCGGACGGGTTGCTGACGATCAAATTGGCAAAGGAATTTGGTTTTTGCTACGGAGTTGAGCGCGCGATTGATCTGGCTTATGCCGCGCGGAAGGTTTTTCCCAACCAACCTATCTACATCCTTGGGGAGATCATCCATAACCCCGAAGTAAACGATCAAATCCGGGCCATGGGAATCAAGTCGATCTCAGGGAAGGAGAAAAATGCGGATGTGGAGGATCTCAAAGAAGGAGATGTCGTGATTATTCCCGCGTTCGGCACCGAAGTGGCGACTCGAGCTCGGCTGGAACAAAAAGGTTGTGTATTCGTTGACACAACTTGCGGTGACGTGATGAGCGTTTGGAAGCGGGTGCGCCAGTATTCACGGGATCAAGTAACGAGCATAATTCATGGTAAGGCTTGGCATGAAGAGACAAAAGCGACGAGTTCTCAAACAGGCTCGGGGCATTATCTCGTGGTATTTACGCTGGCTGAGACCGATTATGTTTGTGATTACATTTTGAATGGCGGGTCGAAGGAGGCGTTTCTAGAAAAGTTCAAAGGGGCTTTCTCGAACGGGTTTGATCCGGAGGTCCATCTAAAGACTATTGGAGTTGCGAATCAAACGACGATGTTGCGAGGCGAAACGGAGGAGGTTCAGCGTCGGTTGAAGCAAGCGATGATCGGGAAATATGGCTCTGAAAATGTTCAGCAACACTTCCGATTTTTTGATACCATTTGTGGTGCTACCCAAGATCGTCAGGATGCTTTAGAAAAACTGTTGGCTCAACCGCTCGACCTTTTATTGGTGATTGGTGGTTATAATTCTTCGAACACATCGCATTTGGCGGAGATGGGACAGGCCAAACTGCCGACCTACTTCATCAAGAATGCTGCTAAGATGGTTTCGGATCGTCAAATTGTTCATTACAACTTGGACAAACATCAGGAAGTCACCAGTGATCAATGGTTGCCTCAGGGGAAGATTTCGGTGGGTATCACTGCAGGAGCTTCCTGCCCGAACAACCTGATTGAGGATACCATTAGGAGATTGTTCACGCTTCGAGGTGTTGAAGTAAGTGAGGCACTCAGCGATCAAGTGGTCTGAAGGCCTCGGTGCGGGGTTATTATGCCATGCCAACGTGAAGATTTAGAAAGGCGGGAGCGAGTTTTTTTAGCACCCTACGCCCAGTTCAGCGATGACACTCAGGGACGGGTTCATGCGGAGGAACCACCCGTCTGGCGGACGCAGTATCAAAGGGATCGTGACCGTGTCATCCATTCTCGAGCATTCCGGCGGCTAGAATATAAGACGCAAGTGTTTCTCAACGGAACCGGAGATCATCTCCGGACTCGTTTGACTCATACGATCGAAGTGGCCGGGATTTCGCGGAACATCGCTCGGGCACTTAGAATTAATGAGGATCTTACCGAAACGATCGCATTGGCTCATGACCTTGGGCATCCTCCTTTTGGGCACAAAGGAGAATCCGTGCTGAACCGCTTGATGAGCGACCACGGAGGATTCGAGCACAACCGGCACAGTTTACGAATTGTTGAAGAACTCGAGCAGAAATACCCTAGGTTTTCTGGTTTGAACCTGAGCTGGGAGGTCAGGGAGGGTTTGGTGAAGCACTTTACGGCGTATGACCATCCCGGAAGGCGCGAGGGCTTTGAGGCTAAATCTTCATCTCTCGAAGCGCAGGTTGCAAACCTCGCCGATGAAGTCGCTTATTACAGTCACGATTTGGATGATGGGTTAGAGGAAGGTTTGCTCAACGAAGATCAGCTCATGGGTGAGGTTCGGATATGGGCTCATGCTGCTAGGGTCGTCAGGGATTTACACGGTGACCTTCCTTCAGAGAGCCGTCGTTACATCATCATTCGTACATTGATTGATGAACAGGTTAAGGATGTGGTTTCAATGTCAGAGAGTAACATCACTCGCGCGAATGTAGGGTCGTCCAATGAGGTTCGTTTGCAAGCCAACCCTTTAATTGCCTATAGTTCGGAGCGTCATCAATTGAATCTAGAGCTTCGGAAATTTCTCTACGATCATCTCTATTTCAGCCCAGAGGTTCACAATCCAAACGCCCAAGCGGTTCGATTACTCGAGGAGTTATTTGTGTTTTTCACGCAGCATCCCGAGGAAATCGGTGAGCAATGTAGACGCCGTGCCGAACGAGAAGGTTGGCCCCGGGCTATCTGCGATTATCTTGCAGGAATGACGGATCGTTTCGCGCTCAAGGAGCACGGCCGGTTGATTTCGGGTGGCCAGCCCTGAGTAGAGTTGAATCCTAAGACTTTCGGGAATTGGGTGTTCCTAATGGTCGAGGCGACGGTCTAGGAGTGCGGGAAAATCGCGCCGCCATTGTCGCAGTTCCTCGATCTCCATCCGGCTAGAGATGCTCCCTTCTAGACTTCCAGCATCCGCCTGCACGACGCCATGACAATCAACGATCAAACTTTTGCCCGGGTAGGTGTAGTTTGGATCAGTGCCTGCTCGGTTGACCCCCACCACCCAAGCTTGGTTTTCGATCGCCCGTGCTCTAAGCAATGTGACCCAGTGATCAGCGCGCTTTGAGGGCCAGCAAGCAATGACGATAAACAATTCTGCTCCCTGCCGTGCGGATTCTCGGAAAAGCTCAGGAAATCTCAAGTCATAGCAGACGAAAAGGCCCACTTTGATCCCGTTAATTTCCGTGATCACGGTGGACTTTCCCGGAATGTGGACGTTTGCCTCGCCACCGAGTGTAAAGAGCTGCATTTTAGTGTAACGACTTGATTCCAACCCGTCGGGGCCAAAAACCACTGATTGGTTGTAACCCAACCCAGAAGTTGTCTTTTGAACCAATCCGCAAACGAGATGCACTTTCCAATGCACAGCCAATCTTTTGCACACACTTTCGCTGGCGGAGGGTGATTCTTCGGCGGTTGCCTCCAGATTCATCGAAAAGCCCGAAGCAGCCATTTCCGGCAACACGACAATCGAACCGGGTTCGGGTTGGGCCTGAACCAGAAGCCTTTCCCAAGTACGATGGTTTGCATCGAGATTCTCCCAGACGATGTCGGTTTGTAGGGCGAGGATTGTTTGAGAAACCATGTCGATCACTGCGTTGATTGGGCCGGTTTTACCGGTTTATCCGCAGGTAAGGATAGATGTTTGAGTTCCACACGTCGAATTGCTCCCGAGGTTTGATACGTTGCAATCCCGAAAGGTTTGTTTAAATCAATCTCGCCGTGGCGCAACCCCACCTTCTTTCCTTTGATTTCAAGGTTTACCATTTCTTTATCATCGATCCATGCTTCAATTTTTCCCGGGGTGATTTTGATCTTCAAAGCGTACCACCGGTCGGTTTCGAACTTATGGTATTTTACCGTCTCATTTTCAGAAGCGTCTTGGCCATCAAGGCTCGAAATCCCCACAACACCTCCGCCCCACCCACCAGCCACAAATGTTGCATGGGAACCGTCAACGGGAAACGTCGTAGCTGCAAAAAAATCCGAGCCCAGAACTTTTTTGGCTTCCACGGTGATTTCATAATTGTTGGTAGGAAATGCATTCGTCCAAGTCACACCGCTGAGTGCGGCACCCGCGTTGATTACGAGGTTGCTGCCTTTGATTTCAATTTCTCCATGGCCTGCGAAGTCCGTTTCACGCCATCCTTTTAGACTCTTCCCGTCGAAGAGCAGCTCGGCTTGCAGGTGTTCAAGGGTTGTGATGAAGACAATAATGCTTAAGAAAAGTCTCATATTTCGTTCACAATCCTAGCTGAAACCTAATCGTTTTCACGCTCTTTTATGAAGTGTGAAGGTCAAAAAAAACATCCATTAGTCCCGGTTTGGTCGCTACCGATGGTTTTAAAGATGCAGTTCCTAATTGCCCGCACGGAACGCCCTGTTACTCTGT
>SXQI01000169.1 GCA_005793025.1 Verrucomicrobiales bacterium | reverse complement strand
GTAAATCGATCAATATTACGCACCGCCAAGAACATGGGTTGGAAAGGATCAAGGGGAGCTGCCTCGGGCTCAGAAGTCGAGATCGTGAGCACCCCTAACCCATTAGCGGAAACAGGCAAAAGATCATTTAAGATCGGCAAGTAATCATCCGTGAGCGGATTTCCTGTTGGGATTCCACTACGGTCCGCCAGTAACTGGATGGCACCGTAATTCGTCAAACCGAGCAAGGAGATTTGCACCTTTTGTCCGTTGGGACATGATGGAACGATGAAATACTGAATTTCGCTACCGTGTAACACTCCGGGAATGATTGCTAACGGACCATTGGTCAGCATAGTCACTTGGATCGTGTTAGGGTAGTTCACATTGTTCTGCAACCGTTCTGCTGGAGGCATACCCGGTGCCATATCCAAATCCAACTTCCACTCTACTAATAAGGGAACTCCGCCAAGGGAATCCGCAGTGCGATGATCCAAAACCTCCAGCGTCCATTCTCCAATAATTCGTTGGCTCTTAAGTGATGCCAGAGTCTCCTCTGGGAGGGTGTAGATCGTTCCGGTGTCCACGAGGCGGACGTTATCAATCCACACTGAGCCGTCTTGGCACATGAATGAGAAATCTTCATCATCCGCAGTCGCAACGAATTCAATGGAAGCAACCTTCCAATCATCGCCCCCCAGATAATAATTCGTCCACGAGGAATTGAGTGTGACCTGCAGCAAACCGTTCGTGATCTTCTCTAAGGAGGCATCGGAAGCCACCTCGGTTCTGAAGGCGATGGGTTGGTTCGATCTCGATGTCCTGTTCGTCACGACAAAATCTAGGGTATTAAGCCCTGCGACAAAATTCGTCGTAATGACAAACTCTTGAGAGAACCCTGAGGGACCCTGATTAGAACTCGACAACCCGAGCGACACCCCGTTGACCAAAATATCCTCACCCGAATCTTCTGAAGCCCATCGACCTTTGACTGTAAACGGACTTCCCGTCGAAGGAGACTCGAAGACCGTTCGGTAAACATATTTGCCCGGAGGGTGGAGGTTTCCGGCATTGGGTGGGTTAGGAGCAATCCATTGTGAATTTGAATCGTTTCGGAGCCAAGCCGTGAACGGAGGCTGGTTTTCATCCGCAACAACCAACTCGGGCATTACTGGGTAAAACATCACTGGATTCAACATATCCGCCGCTTCGACCAAGGAATAATGAGTATCTATCGCTTTAACGGCCATCGGTCGCCCATCATCCCCTAATCCTGTACCGAGCAGATTCAGGAAAGACCCTCGCCGATACGCAAAAGTCAGTTGGTATGCCCTGCCCTTTTTAGTTCCCGAAGGCTTGTGAACTGTACCTTGGCGGAGGATTAATAAATTGGTCCCCGCGTAAGCCCTTGAACCATTCGAAAGAACGCTGACGAGATTTGAATCGACAACCCAGCCTTCGACATCCCCGCTGACTAGGTAGTTCCCGTTCGTCGCCGTTTCGAACGTGTCTAAAAACACTTCCCCTCGATTCGTCGAAAAATCTGCGAACGGCGGCTTTTGGAATTTAATTGGCAAGCTTGCAAGATTTTCTTCCTCCGTAAAGACCATGAACGCGTTTTGAGAACTGATCGCACCGGAAGCATTCGTGAGGTTGAACGTGGAACCATAACCCAGTTGATTTGTTCCGCCCCGATTCTCCGTTAACATCACACGAGTTCCCTGTGGGCTAACTAAGTGGACGCTCAAATCCGAAACCCTTGAATGGTCGATTCGTAAGCTCACCCGGGCTGCGGCGAGTGCTTTATCCAAGTCGGCGAAGAGGGAGAACTTCGTCACAGCATCGTCAGAGATCAGACCTCCAGCTCGCGTGAAACTCAACCGGTTCGCCCCAGCAGTGCCGAGTTCGAAATAGACCGTGACCTCGTAGTCAACGACGAAGGTATTCGCGTTCGTGATGCAGAGGAAATAGTTGCCGCCCGGAATGAGTGGGGGTGTGCTACTTGCGCCGAGTTGGAGTTCCTGAGCTCCCACCACAATGTTCGATCCTTTCGCATCATAAACATCCGCCGTGGGTAATTCGTCTCGACGCACCCACATCTCTAGGTCGATGCCGGGCGTTTTCTGTTTTAAACGCACGATCATGTTGGTGGCATCCACCGGAACATCGATCGGATAGCAATCGACACCCCCCGCATCCACAGAACCGAAAACAGTGATTCCATTCTTTAGCGGATCGTTCATTGGATCGATGCGGATCGTCATCGTTTCCACACGTCCCGTGTGGCCATTCGCATTATCGATCTCGGTCAGTAACCAAGCACCTGACATGCGTTGACCCAAGAAATTATTGAGCGATCCCGGTCCATCGGTTGGGATGCTATTGGTGATTCCGCTAGTAAGAACGCTGTCATTGTAAACGATGTTCACGCGTCCTTCGAAATCCCCATTATTCAACGTGTGATTGTTCAGAATCACCGATTGAGAACCGTGTTTGAGGTTCCCGACGAGATCACCCAACAATTGGTGGTTGAACGTCGTGTCAACAGTGGTCCGCATGATGCGCGAAGTGCTAAGACCGACAGCAATGATGATCCCTGCCCTCGGACGACCTGGAGTCCCATCAGGCACAATGACGTTGATCGGGAGCCCCGTCAGCAGGCGGCTTCCCCCGGGACCTTGTCTCTCCAAACTCTCATCGGTAGAAAGTCCCAGCAGCGAAAACTCGCCCGCCATCTGATCCTCGGATTTGATCGCGATGTAGAAAATATCTGTGGGCAACCCATTGGTAAACACCGCCAACTCCTCACCTTGTCGGCCCAGAGAGACGAAAGTATTGGTATGTGCCATCACTTTTGGTTCGAGTGAAAGAAGCCCTATGTCCCGAGACACATACAGATCCAAATCTGCATCCACAACTCGGGGTGTGGAGAGGTTTGGAGGATTGAAAATCGCGAAAACAACGTTTGATCCATTAGTTAACGAATTAAATTCGTTTGTAACTTTCTTGTTATCGAAAACATAAAATCGCCATTGGTTCGTCACCCCATTGGTAGTAATCATCGACGGATTGGCGGAAACCAATTGATTGAACAACGGCAACCCATTCGTCATCACGACAGGCGGCGAAAAGCCATCCGCCGCTGCGGATGGTTGATGGATTTCGGCGACCGTGTTCGTGAGGTCAGGAGTTACTTCAAACGCGTTGGTCAGAGTCAGGTCATCCGATGCGAAGACCAAGGCGAAATCCTGAACCACATCATTCGTTCGGTAACCACGAGTCGCAGGTCGTGCGTTATTGTTTTCGAAGAAATCGCTGATCGCGTTCACGTTCACTCTGCGGGCACGAACCGTGATAGTCCAAGTGGAGTTTGTGCTGTATTGGAAAGGCTCCTTGATCGACACATTCTCTACGTTGTTCACGAAATCGCGTAATTCAGGTGCCGCCGCATCACCCGCCGCATGTGGCCCGTTGTAGGTGCTATCGACTCCGATATCATTCCCGATAAAGAGAACCCCTGTCTCATCGTTTCGGATTTCCAAATCGAGGTCGTTGACCAACTTCAAGCTCGCCCCTGGGTTGCCTGGTGGATCGGTCCAGACCATGGTTACATTCCATGGGCTCGCAGCGGCTTCCTTGCTGAGTTTTACCTTCCAGCTACGACTTTCCCCTGTCGCTAAGGCGTTTGTTGGACTTTGCTCCACCAATTGGATTGGCCATTCGTTTTCAGTCAGATTGGTCATCGTCGCGGTCACCATTCGTTGGAGGCTCGGACCGCCCCAACCTTGAAAGTTGATCGTGGTTCTCGGGGCGCGATCGTATTGATCGCTCAATGAACGTGCTCCATTGATGAGTAATGCTTTCATCAATGCAGGGCTCAGACTTCGCCTGATGGGCTTAGGCAAGCGGTGTTCATAAAACTGTTGAGCCAATGCAAGAATTCCTGAGACAGTCGGGACGGCGAAACTGGTACCCGAATCAATCCGATAATCCGAGCCAAGCTGGTCGTGGAGGTCTTTCAGAAGCGGGTAAAGATTGCTGTTTGTCGAGACGTGCTCCTCCAATTTCCATGGCTTCGATTTCGCAGAAACAAGGAAAGAACCCGGAGCTACGAGATCCGGTTTAAACCTGCCATAGTCGCCCTCAACTCCATAACCCACATTCCCACGGCTCGAATACGAAGCCACTTGATAGGCCGAATCCGAAGCGGCTTGGAAAACAAAGTTTGTGTCGACGTTCGTCTGAACAATCTCACCGGTGTCAGGATCTGTAACGAAGTTCGTAAGAATCATCGCGTTCGTCAACAAACGGGCCTGTTCGATAGCCCCGACAGTGATCACGTTTTTGGCCGTGCCGGGCGAGGCAATCAGGCCGGGTTCTCCCTCGGTCCCGTCCTCGTTTCCTTGTCCATAATTGCCACTTGGAAACAAGTAGAGAACTGCTTGGGGTCCCGTCATCGTGGGGAGCGCATCTCGCACAGCGGCGTCATAACCCGCCGCAGCAGAGTCGTATTCGAACGCTCCTTCATACAACCAACTATTATTGGAAAGGAGTGTGTTTGTCCTTCCGAGCAAGACGAAGTTTGTCGAAGCCGCCGTTTCCTGAAGCCAGATGTCGTCCGTGGCAGAATTTACTTCGGGGGAGAGGTTGATCGGGAGGACGAACAATTTGGATGCCGGTGCCATTCCTTGATAGGTCGAATTCGTCGCGGAACCCATCATCATGTTTGTGGATAAAGCACCCTTGCCGGTTCCTGCTAGAGTTGCGGCGACAAAAGTGCCGTGCCCATCACGATCGACAAACGGAGGCCGATTGCTAGCCGTGGTGTAGGAAAATACTCGGCCCACCAAGTCCGGGTGATACTTATCCACCGCCACGTCGTTGACGTTGATCCAAATATTGGTTCCGTTCAGCTCTAAATAATTGGTAGCTGCTCCAAGATTCGTTGCGGCACCTACGAAAACTCGCGCTAAATCGTTCGCAAGAATTCGGGGGCTTTGAGGTTCAATCATCTGAACCGCACTCAGTCGAGCAAGTTGCGGCACTGAATCTGGACGTGGTCGCACCGTGAGTTGCGGCCCGAACGGGGATCTAGAGATTCCAATTACCTCGGTGCCCATCCGAGCCATCGCCCGCTCCGCATCTTGCACGTGCCCCTCGAACACGGTCACCCTGAGCCAAACCTCTGGGGGGAGCGGCGACTGCGTCACGGCACCTTTCACGAGGCGTGGATCAAGTTTGTAGTATGGCTCAAAGGGCAACACGGTCTGCACCAAAGGTGAGGTCTCAAGGAGCGTGGCCGCAGCGGCCGTCGCCATAACCAAGTAAGCATTGTTCGGAATATATGAAACCACCTTGGCACCCGCCTCCTGAAGAATCGTCCTAAATTGGTGATCGAGCGCTTGTTTTCCTTGGACAATATAGCTACCCGGATCACCTTCGGTTTTGAGGTGCGCCGGTATTTCCGGTCGTTGCGGCATCGCCGTATCCAGAAGAGCGTTCCTTAACAAAATGGCGTGATCGCGGCGAGCCAACTGCGCCAAGCTCCTCGTAGAATTTGTCAGGCGATACGGGAAATAACTTGAAGGTTGTTTAACTGATTGTGCAGATGAAATCGAATCCACCGTGGTGAGAAGCTGAAGTGGCTTCACCACACCCGTGGTCGCCGAAACAGGTTGAGAACCTGTGGGTGCCGGTTGTAATAACTGACGTTGGCGGGTCTGGTAATCGTTTCCTTTCTTCCAGCAAAACGCCGCCGCCAAAAAGAGCAGCATGCTCAACACGGCCCAGATTTTTGGGGTAAATCGCATAACTCAACTCTCAACGCAAATTCTCATACCTACTCGGTCGGCGGCAGAACGCTGTAATCCTCGATCACGGTGCGCAACGGGCTGTTGGTGTTGTCCGG
>SXQI01000168.1 GCA_005793025.1 Verrucomicrobiales bacterium | reverse complement strand
GTTGATCCCGACAGGTGTCGCGGGTGCCGCGTCCCCGGCTTCTCCGATCACCGTGATGACCTTCGCAGAAATACCCGTCACATTTGTTTTCTTATGGGAATCGGCAATCGGCGAATGATCCTCGAACCATTGTGCCTCCTTTGAAATCGCACCAATCCGTTTCGTCGCTTCTTCATCACGCATTGACACCACCGATTCGAACGACCCTCGTTTCTGTGCGGCATCGCCGTAAACCTCGATGAACCCGTTCACCACATCAATGGTCGACTTCGTGTCTGAAACCCACGCGATACAATGCTCATCGAAATCAGCGATCTGACCCGAGCGATAGTATTTGATCAACGCTTGCAGGCTCTTTTTCTGTTCAGGATTCTCGGCAACCTCAACGGCCTTCTCCAACCAACCCACAATTCTTTCAATGGCTGGGCCATACATTCCGCCCACCTTCCATGTGCGCTCTACGATGTTCCCCTTCACCTTCGCAAGCTGCGAATTCAACCCATACGAGAGCCTAGAATTCCCCGATTCCTTCACTTTAGCGGCATAGAATGACTCCACTTCCGCTGCGGTTACTCCACGGTAAAAATTGTTGGCTGACCCCTTCACATTATCAATGCCACCATCAAGATTCACCGTCCTCACGTCCTTCGAGGCATCGAACAGAATCGGCGTCAAATCCTTCAGAAAATCCTCCATCGACTTGCCCTCGAGAGGAAGTGTTCGGGGGTCGCAATGCGTCACCAATTCTTTCAAATAACTTTGTGGAAACTCCGCCAGCATCTTCGCGCTGCCGTAATGATGATGGACGCCGTTGGCAAAAAACACCTGCTTCGCATATGTGACAAACCCATCCCAATTAGTCCCGGTGCGCTCTCCGCGGTAGGTTCTCAAAACCGTCTCGAGAGTTTTCCGCACCATGAGATTGTGACGATACTTTTGATCCCAAATAATGTCACGCCCGGAAAGACCCGCTTCGGTGAGGTAGTATGCCAATTTTTTCTTCTCGAGGGGCAACGAATCGAACCCCGGCACTTGATAACGCAGCACTTGAATGTCTGCGAAACGATCGGCTTTGAATTCAAAGGTGTTAGTCCCTCCCGGTTCTTCGCTTCGAACTTGAACCGTCACCATCGCTAAAAACAAGTATCCCAACGCAACTCGAAATCGCATAATCCGAATTATTCAATGTTTTTCTAAGATAAACCAGCCCAAAACGAACCATTGGCGTCGCAGGCAAAGCTGGGTAGTGTTGTCCTCACCGCGTGTGTTCTATGAGTAATAACCCAGGACATCCCACCAAAAAGGCTCGAAGCATTGTCGCTCTCCAACGAGAGAAAGGCTTTCTCGAGGGACCCCACTCTCGCACCGGAGAATTCTTTACATTGCTGCGCGTGCTCCGGGATTTTATCCACGGATTCCGTGGCCTTCATTTCGTGGGGCCTTGCGTAACTGTCTTCGGCTCCGCTCGGACACCGGCCGGCAGCGAGTATTACGAATTAGCTCGAGAAATGGGGGGAGCCATCGCACGACTGGGGTTCACGGTAATGACCGGCGGCGGGCCGGGAATTATGGAAGCTGCGAACCGAGGTGCTCGTGAAGCGGGCGGTCCATCCGTCGGGTGCAACATTCATTTGCCTCACGAACAATACGCCAATCCGTATCTCGATCATCAGGTCACGATGCACTATTTCTTCGTGCGGAAGACTCTCCTGATCAAATACTCCTATGCCTTCGTTGTCATGCCCGGCGGCGTTGGGACGCTCGACGAACTGTTTGAGGCTCTCACGCTGATCCAAACGAAGAAAATCGAGAATTTCCCCATCGTGATCATGGGAAAAGAATACTGGAAACAGACCCTCGCCATGCTCGATACGATGGTAAAGTCAGCCACCATCAGTCCGGAGGACTTGGATCTGATTTTCGCCACCGATTCGGTGGAGGAAGCCATCGCTTACATCAAAGCCAGAGCGATCAAGCCATTTGGGTTGAAGCCGTCCCGTCCGAAGAGATCTTCATGGCTCGGAGAGCCAATCCTAAAGTTACCTTCTCCAATTCAACGTTGAACCACCTGACTCCGAAACCCCAATGACTCGTCTATTAGTTGCAATTCTCAGTTTTTCGATGCTTGCTCCACTAGGTTATGGACAAGAACTCCCTCGGTATGTAACGAAAAGCAGCCATGATCCCAATGGCATTGGGAAATTCTACCTCGGACGCGAGATCGCTCATGTCATGGGGCATCAGGGCGCGGACTGGTTGGAACGGCCTGAACGAGCGGACGAAGAGAAACCGGATCTGATGGTGGATTCACTCGGCCTGAAAGCGGGAGATCGGGTGGCGGATATCGGTGCTGGCACCGGTTACATCAGTTGGCGCATGGCCACCAAGGTGGGAACCAATGGAGTCGTGTATGCCGTAGAGATCCAACAAGAGATGTTGGATCTCCTGAACAAGAATATGGCGAGCCGTGGGGTTAAAATTGTCAGACCAGTCCTCGGAACCATTACCGATCCTAAACTGCCCACCAACACGGTGGATCTCGTCATCATGGTGGATGTGTACCATGAGTTCTCTCATCCTTTTGAAATGATGCAGGGCATCGCGAGTGCCTTGAAACCCGGAGGCCGCGTTGTATTTATCGAGTATCGTGCCGAGGACGACAAAGTTCCCATTAAAGCGGTCCACAAGATGACCGAGGCTCAGGTCAAAAAAGAAGCTGCTGTGGTCGGGTTAGAATGGGTGGAAACGAAACACCCTTTGCCTTGGCAACACATGATTTTTTGCAGAAAACCACTGTCTAAAAAATAGAACAACGCGTTTCGAAGTGTCGAACCCACCTTGCAAAAACGTGGTGGCTGGAGCCGGAATTGAACCGGCGACACGTCAATTTTCAGTCGACTGCTCTACCAACTGAGCTATCCAGCCATCCCGTGGAGATGGAACGGTTATAAAACCGGTGTAACCCCACTCTGGCAAGGCTATTTTGGATAAAAATGAACCTCCAAGCGGGAATCTTAAACAAAAAACCCTCTCCCGTTTCCGGGAGAGGGTTTGTGAGTAAGTGATTATTACAGTTTCAGGCGGTAGAACATGGTTGCTGATGCACCAACAACCGCCCTAGGCGAGGTCGCCCCGGCGACATCGGTGTAAGTTCCGTTAACAGTTTCGGATTGTTGGAGTGTTCCACCATCCCAAACCAATTCGGATGCTGCCCCGACCTTCTGGAGCGACAGCGAAGGATCTACTCCTTTGAAGCTCAGGTTGTTCATACCGGCCACGTAGATCGAGCCGACTTCCAGAGGAGTCAATGTCCGTCTCCAGACACCGAGATCGTCCACGTCGCCTGCACCAGTTTCTTGGTAGAGACCCGTTGGATCTTGACCAATTGTGGCTGCGAGTCCGGTGTCGATCGTCTTAGCCTCACCCGTGACCGTTCCAGAAATTTTGAACGATTTAGCGGGGGATCCATCGAGGTAAGTAATGACCTGTTTAGCGCGGTCGAATACGAAGGCGAGATGGTGCCATCCGCCATCGTTGATGCTGCCGATGTCACCATAGATACGGGCACCGTTAGCGGAGCCTGCATCATAGAGCGAAACACCCCAACCGCCGTAGTTCAGCGGTGCTGGATCTGGATCGTTACCGCTGCCGATTCCATAACCGTAGGCAGGAGACACCACGATTCCCTGACCGCCAAGTGAACCAGCGGTGGTTGTGAAGATCGGAAGATCCCCACCAATGAAGTCCTGAGGTAATCGGACCCACATTGCGATGCTGAAATCAACGTTAGTTGAGAATTGCAAGTCGGGCCTCACACCAAGCGAAACGTAGGTGGTATTGGTAGTTGTGGTGGCACCAGGTCCACCGGGTTCGCCGAATTCAGAATGGTAATTCACAGCCTTCCCGATTTTGCCGTCCACGAAGACAGCACTCACGGTGTTGCTGGAAGTATCCGTCTGATTGATGGCGATACCATCGTTCCCCCGATTGCTGCTATCCTTCAGATCATCATCAAAGGAGAGGTGCAGAACCAATCCTCCGACAGAAGGAGCTGATTTGGGTGCCGCCAAAACCGTCAGAACAGCGACCGAGCTGGTGGTGGTTCCAGCAGGATTTGTGACGGTGACGGTGTAGTCACCGGCGTCTCCAGCGGTGAGGCCGTAGAGCGAGAAGGTGGAATTCACTTCACCTGCGATGGCGACTCCGTTCCGTTTCCACTGATAAGAGATGGGAACGGTTCCGAAAGCACCCACCGAGAACGATGCCCCCAAGGAGACATAGTTCACAGCCGCTTTCGGCTGGACGCTGATTACTGGAGCCGTGTTGGATCCGTAGGCGGATCCATATTGCGCCATGACAGCGGATTCGCTCAGAGGTGTAGCATAAATGGCTACCTCGTCAATGGTTCCACTAAAGGTTCCATCGAACGCAGGGGCGTTACCCAACCGTTTCGAACCGATGGAAACTGCTGAGGTAGAAGCACGCAGACCTCCGTTCGACTGTGGCCGACCTGAACCGCTCCCTGATAGTGCTCCGTTAACGTAAATGAGGAGTGTTGGGGATTCTGGATTCGTTTGATCATAAACACCGACAACATGTTGCCATGTTCCATCGGGGCCTACACCTGCCTCGGCCGCGTAGATCGCGTTGTTGCTACCACGAGTAAAGAAGCGGTAATGGCCGAAGGCGACGTCGAGCCCGAATTGTTCATTGGCAGTCGTCCCTTCTGCTCCGGTTCCCTTCGCGATGATCGAAGATTCATCGGGTTGACCTTCCGCTCCTTTGACCCAAGCCTCGACAGTGAAACTAACAGCACTGCCTTCAAAGTTCACCTTGGAACCACTGATCTGGCCGACATAACTGTTTTCGCCAGAGAACTGAGCGGCTTTGTCGGAGTCGATCAAGGAATAACCATCCTGATTCAGGGTGGTGTTGAAGTAAACACCGTTGTTAGCACCGATGTAATCATATGCCGTGCCGCCGCTGGCTTCACCGAGGCGCCAATAAGCGATTGGGGAGTTCCCCATGACCGATGCACTGTAGGCAACAGGTGCAGCACTGACGCGGAGGATTCCAGCAGCACTGGTAGCCGTTCCGGCTTCGTTATTCACGACGCAGGTAAAGCTGGTTCCGTTGTCCCCTGCAGCAGCCACTCCGGTTAATGTCGTGGATGTCGCACCTGCGATATCCACTCCGTTGGCTTGCCATTGATAGGTCTGAGGGGTGCTGCCTCCGGTGGTAACCGAGAAGCTATATGCTGAACCGGCAAATCGTGCGAGTCCAACGGGATTCGAGACGAATGAGGGAGGTGCTGCAATGATGGTCAATTTCACCGTGCTGGTAGCCGAACCGTAAGCATTTTTCACCGTAACCGCATACGTCGGAGTGCCAACTTGGACATTGTTCAAGACGAGATCCTTGGTGGTGACTCCGAGGGAGACTCCATCCTTGGTCCATTCGTATTCCAATGTTCCAGTACCTTCTGCCACAACGTTCAATGTGGCGTTCGCGCCCTTGAACAGAGTTGACCAAGGGGTGCTTGCAAACCCGTCAGGAGTTGCGATGGAACGAGTGATCACTGGTGAACCTTGGGCAGCGTCATAGAGGGCACTGATTTCACCTTCTGTCAGCGCGGTGCCGAAAATCGCCGCTTCGTCAATGTTGCCACCAAAATAGGTGCTGATACCGCCGGGACTGCTAAAAGGCCCACCCAAATCTGCTTCGCTCTGTGCCCCGATGGCCCATGCGTTGGTGGTTACCAATGCTCCGATCGCGCTGGCTTTCGTGCCGATTTTCTTACCGTTACGGTAAAGGGACCATTCGGTTCCGTCGTAGGTACCTGCTAAGAACACCCAGTTGCCGATATCACCCTCAGGCATTGGAACAAGAACCGAGTCGTAACTGGCACCGTCGGAAACACCAATTTCGTAATGGTTGGTTGTGCCGTAGCCCGATCCGACAAGATCGGTGCCTCGGGAAATCCGCAGGAACGTTTCGGCATACTTGTCATCCCATCCGCGGACGATGATGTCCCGGAAGAAGTTTTTAACGGTGGGTTTTACCCATGCCATCAGGGTGATGTTCCCCGAGATGTCCAAACCTGCAGGTGCTCCCAATTTGACAAAACCATTTGCACCGTCCAAGGAGATGGATTTGTTTTCAGCTCCCAGACCGGCGTATCCGCTTCCGGGTTGACCTGTCAGACCACCCCAGAGCAGGGTGCCGTCTGCTTCGCTTCCAAGGGAACCGCTGTTAACAACCTTTGGAAATGTGCTGGCATCAGGGGCAGGATAGGCAGCTTCATCCATCGGCCAATAACCGACGGGGTTGTCGGCGAGAACTCCAGCCCCATAGCCTGCAGGGTTGGTTGTTGCTGTAGCAAAGTGCGCAGCGCACTGTGCGGTAGTCAACGCATAGGGATAGTAGGCAAATTCGTCAACCCAAGCATCAATTCCGCGGTTACCGGAGACACCGCCCGCTGAGATCAACGGAGAATCGGTAAGACTGCCGTTAAACGGCGTGCCACCGATACGGAGCGGCATCTGGGTATTGAAATCCAAGCTGGCAATCTGTGCGGCGGTAAGGACACGGCTCGCGACCACCACACCATCCACAATGATCCGTGTCTCGGCACCATCGAAAATACTCACGACATGGCGCCATTTGTCCGTGGCGGCGTTGTAAGCAGGCATCGCGGCGTTGTTGACCGTTCCCACATAACCGCCGGAATTCCCCAAGCGAAACTCGAAGCGACCTGCGGAGTTCATATAAAGCAGGTAACCGCGACGTCCTGAAGGAACGAAATCGTTCATCATCGAGGAGTAAACGGCCATACCTGTGGCATCCGCACCCAAGGAGGCAGGTTTGATCCAGCATTCCACGCTGAATGCGCTCCTTTTATTGAGGGCTGCGCTGTATGGAATATCGAGCTTGGATCCCTGATAACCCGCAGCAACGCCGGGGTTACGGAATCGGAGCGAGTTCCCAACCGCACCGGGTTCGCCCTTACCAACATCCAAAACCACAGCCCCATCGAGGGCACTACCGAGGGGCGACGCGTTGCTCACCTTATTTTGAGCAGGCGAGGTGCCAGTGTCGTCAAATCGCCAATAACCCAATGGGTTTAGGGCACTGACGGCGGTGGAGTAATCTGCCCTCGCGACGTTAGCACCTGCTATGAGCGTCAACAAGGCCGCGACAATACTGAATCGGGCTGGTTTATGCATTTTCATACATGGGTTTCGTTTCTATGGATTTTTGTGGAACGATGACTTTTTACACGATAGAAAACAAGGTTACAAGGGAAAACGTGTGTTTCCCCTTTAATTTGAATGGATTAACAGGTTATCTCCCCCAGTTTTTGGGACGAGTCGTGCGGTGCTGGAGCCACGCAATGTCCTTGTTACGGGAGGAAGGAGTGTCAGAAGTCCGAGCTTCGGTTTGCAACTTCAATGGAGGTGTTGTCCGTGGATCGGTCCACTTCTTGATCTCAGAGTGGCCGTCTGCATAGGAGAAACCGCAAGCTCGGTTATGATACGAACCGGGCATATCCATGGTGAACTTGTAAAGAGCTGGGTTATTTGGATCAAACCCGTCCATGTGGGTCATGAAATTGCCCCAGTTGATGGTGTCTTCCCGTTGATCGAGGAACACCCACGTTTCGGACGGTCCAGGAGAAATCCGTTGGTTAGCGAGTTCTGAGAGCTTGTAATACAGTTGGTAAGGTGCGGCAAAGGAAATGCCCCCTGTTCCACCCCCGAAACCGCCGAGGAAGAAATTCATGGACATGGTGCGCACGCGAGGCATGCGCTTTCCGTTCACCAGAACGTAACTGTTATCGCTAGGGCAACGATAGATCCCCGGGCTTTTGTTGTAAGGCCATAGCGGGCGACGTGTGATATCGGCATTAACATCCCAATTCTTAGGATCAGGGCCGAAACTTAATTCAGTCTGAGTCCAAGCATAGGCATTGTTGGGATCGGTCGCCGTCCCGGAGTGACTAGCATAGACAAGGCGGTCGTTATTATCTTCGGCATACATTCGCCACGCCAAGGTCAACTGCTTATGGTTGTTCATGCACTGGATGCCTTGAGCTTTCTGCTTAGCTTTTCCGAGGGCAGGAAGCATCATGCCTGCGAGAATCGCGATGATCGCGATGACGACGAGCAATTCGATTAGGGTGAAACCCGACACGGGTCGGGGAGAGTTCTTAGAGAACCCATTTGAGAGGGAATAGTCTTGCTTGAGTTTCATACAATTAGTGTCGTTGAATGCTTCAAGGGACAGAGATTCGTTCTTGACAGTAGATCAACATGTGTCCGCTCTAAAGGAAAGTTGCCGTTTAGTCAAGAGACAAAAATTGGGGATATTTTGAATTCACCTCCAAGAGGAACCCCAGTTGAGATCCCATCAAGCCTTGTCCCGATGGAGGAGAGAGGGGGATTCGAACCCCCGTTACCTTTCGGTAATCACGCTTTCCAGGCGTGCGCCTTAAACCACTCAGCCATCTCTCCAACCGGGACTTGTAGCATGGCGAAGCAACGCTGTGTGTGCAACGTTTTTTGAGAACGTGACTCAATTTCGATGGACCCCGTGGCTATTTCGTTTTGGTGGAGACGGTTTTTTGATTTTGGTGTATGCTGGCAGCATGTCTCGAACCTTCGCATTTATTTTAAGTGCCAGTGCTTTGGCGCATTCAGTTCTGGCTGCTCAGTTTGATTGGCCACAATGGCAAGGACCCGATCGCACGGCACGGTCCAAGGAAACGGGACTTCTGAAAGAGTGGTCGAAAGATGGGCCACCGTTGGTTTGGAGGATTAATGGTCTTGGCGGCGGCGATAGTACCCCTTCAATTGCCAATGGGCGCATTTTCGGGATGAGCCATCGCGGTGGTGACGAGGTGGTGTGGGCTCTCTCCGAAAAGGACGGTAAGGAAATCTGGGCAGTCCGTACCACATCGGCTCCACCTCAGAACTGGCCGCAGTCAAAGGAGGGTCCAAGTGCGACTCCGACTGTGGATGGTGACCGACTATATGTTATGGGGCTGGCGGGGAACGTTGTTTGTTTACAGGCGACTAATGGCAAGGTGCTTTGGGAACGCAATCTGATG
>SXQI01000167.1 GCA_005793025.1 Verrucomicrobiales bacterium | reverse complement strand
GAGATGGGCGTGGACACCGAAGTCGGAGTGGTTAGTGCGTTAGATGCTCTCAAAAACCTCCCCGACCTGACAGACAGTGCCGATGCGGCACCGATCGTCAAATTTGTTAACGCGGTTCTTTATCAAGCTGTGCAGGATCGGGCGAGTGACATCCATTTCGAGCCGTTCGAGACAGAGTTCAAGATTAGGTATCGTGTTGATGGAGCCCTTTACGAAATGGCACCTCCTCCTAGGGAGCTATCGTTGCCCGTGATCTCTCGTTTGAAGATCATGGCAAATCTGAATATTTCTGAACGCCGACTCCCTCAAGATGGTCGTATTGCTGTGAACATGGGAGGAAAGCAAATCGACCTCCGTATTTCCACGTTGCCGACCTTGTTCGGCGAATCAGTGGTGCTCCGCGTTTTGGATCGGTCGGCGGTGAATCTCGAGTTAGCTAGTTTGGGTCTGCCAAAATATGTCCATGATTACACCGTGGAGGCGATTAACCAACCCAACGGTATCTACGTGGTCACGGGCCCGACGGGGTCTGGAAAGACAACAACGCTTTATTCGTGCCTGCGACAAGTTAACACCATCGATGTCAAAATCCTCACAGCCGAAGATCCCGTAGAATTTGATATCGAAGGAATCATGCAGGTGGCCGTGAACGAGGCTTACGGCATGACCTTCATGAGGGCACTCCGAGCGTTTTTGCGACAAGATCCCGATATCATCATGTTGGGAGAAATGCGCGACCTTGAGACATCTCAAATCGCGATTCAAGCTTCCCTCACGGGACACTTAGTGCTTAGCACATTGCATACTAATGATGCTCCCGGTGCCATTACCCGTCTTGTGGACATGGGTGTGGAACCGTTCCTAATTTCGTCTTCACTCATGGCTGTTTTAGCCCAACGATTGGTGCGCAAAGTCTGCAAAAAGTGCCGGACACCGTTCGAACCGACTGAGTCGCAACTCAACATGCTGAATCTCTCCCCGCATGATATCGGTGACAAAGTTTTTTACTATGGACGCGGTTGTCCTGCTTGCAATGATACCGGCTACAAAGGACGGAAAGGAATTTTTGAACTCCTGCTCGTGAACGAAGCCATCCGAACGTTGATCAATGAGCGTGCTCCGACTGTCGTGGTTCGACACAAAGCCGTGGAAATGGGTATGACTACCTTGCGTGAAGATGGGCTTCGAGGTATTTTCGACGGCGAAACAACCGTAGAAGAGGTCCTTAAATACACCTGATTTTGCGAAAACCGATTACAAGTTTGAAGCGTTCGTTGAGAGCCTGACTTAAGACACCGTATGCCTAACTTCACCTACGTCGCCATGGACTCGCGTGGCAAGGAGACCAAAGGAACCTTGCCGGCAGCAAACCAAGGTGAGGCGATCAACCGCCTGAAGGAGATGGGGTATTTCCCGACCAAGGTGACGGAGGCTGAGAAACCCAAAGAAAAGGGCGCGGACAAAAAAGCCGCTCCCGCCAAAAAAGCTGCTGCTGGAAAAGGAAAATCCACTAGGAAACCGCTAAATATTCCCGGTTTTGGAAGCGGAATCCCGCCCAAGGTACTCACAGCATTTACGCGACAGTTGGCCACACTGGTGGATGCAGGTCTTCCATTGCTTCGAGGTCTTCGAGTCCTACAAAAGCAGGAGAAAAATCCCTCACTGAAGAACATCCTCGAAAGTCTAGCCATGTCTATTGAGAGTGGCAGCACCTTCTCTGAGGGTCTTGCCCAACACCCTAAGACGTTCAACCGCTTGTTTGTGAACATGGTGAAGGCCGGTGAATTAGGCGGCGTGCTGGAGGTAGTTCTTCAAAGGCTCTCGGAGTTCATGGAGAAAGCTCAGAAGATCAAAGGCAAAGTCGTAGCGGCCATGTTTTACCCTGTGGCGGTTCTCGTTGTCGCGGTAACGATCCTGACGGTGCTGATGGTGTTCGTCGTACCGAAATTTAAGTTGATTTTCGCAGACATGTTGGAAGGAAAACCACTTCCTGACTTTACAAATTTCGTTCTAGGAATCAGCGAATTGATGGCGAGCCATTTCATTGCCAGTTGCCTCACCATGGTGGGTACATTTGTCGGCATCAAATTGTTCATTTCAAAAACTAAGATGGGGGTAAGACTTTGGGATAGGCTGCAACTGAACATGCCGGGAGTAGGCCCTGTGCTAAGGAAAGTCGCGATTGGTCGCTTTACTCGAACCCTTGGAACTCTGGTTAGTTCAGGTGTTCCAATTCTTCAGGCTTTAACCATTGTCAAAGAGACCGCTGGCAATGTCATCATCGGTGACGCGGTTTCATCAGTTTACGCGAGTGTTAAAGAAGGTGAAACCATCACGGCCCCGCTCGAGGCATCCAGAGTATTTCCTCCTATGGTCATCAGCATGGTGGACGTCGGTGAACAAACCGGTGCGTTGCCTGAAATGTTGATGAAGATCGCTGACAATTATGATGAGGAAGTGGACAACGCGGTTTCGGCCATGACCTCGCTGATCGAACCCGTCATGATCGTGTTCCTTGCCGTCATCGTGGGAAGCATCGTCATTGCTTTGTTCCTGCCCCTGATCTCGTTGATCGATCAACTCGGACAGGAGGGTGGAGGTGGTGGCGGTAAGGATGATTAATGGCACAATGGATTGCTTCACGTAGACTGTCCTGTGGAGGGCAGCCTGCGTTAAGTCGGTTGCTTGGCCAACGATAAACCATTTCAACGCAATGGATCCTTCCTTACAAAAACTGGCCGCTGCGTTGCCACCGGATCTCCAAAACAGGTTCTCGGTTTTGGAGAGGCGATTATTCCGTGTAGAATCCGTCCTCACAGGAGCCTCTGCGATCGCCGGTCTTAGTACCTCCTATTTGCTTGTCTTCATCTCCGACCGATTCTGGGATTCCCCTACTTGGTTCAGGATGGCTTCATTCTTGGGTGGAGCGATCATAGTAACGAGTGCGGTGTATACTTGGGGCAAACGTTGGGGTTGGGCGAGAAGAGATCTGCGCGCCTTTGCAAAGATGGTCCAAAACCGCTTCCGTCGCTTGGGAGATCGTTTGCTGGGAATTGTCGAACTAGCAGACGAATCCAAACGACCACCGCATTTTTCGACCGAACTTTATCAAGCTGCCATCGCGCAGGTTGCGGATCAGGCGGCTGCATTCAATTTTGCAGAAGCAGTTGACACGTCGAAACTTCGTCGATCTGTAACTGTGGCATCCATGGTGTTGATCCTCGCCTTGGTTCCTTTCGTTATCGTCCCGTCTGTGGGCACAAATACGCTGAAACGACTTCTGCTACCTTGGGCTTCAGTAACTCGGCTTACGTTGGTCGAATTGCACGGCTTACCTTCCGAGCTGATCGTCCCCCACGGGGAACCGTTTTTATTGGAAGGACGAACCTCATTTCGAACCATTCTTTGGCAGCCGAAAACTCTCCGGTATTTAACTAGCATTACTCGTGGCTCTGCCAAATCTGATCCCGATCAAACTTGGGTTTTGCAAATTCCCGCCCATCTGAATTCCACGATTCTCCGGGTTCGGTTAGGGGATGCAGAGGCGGCTGTAACGATTAAGCCCACTCTCCGCCCGGCATTGAGCAGCATGACGGCAATGGTCAAATATCCGGAATATCTTGGCTATCCTCAAGGAGTTCAAAATGTTCAGGGAGCAAGTTTTTCGGTAGTTTCTGGCAGCGCCGTGACTCTGAGAGGGTCGGCGACCCGTTCTCTCGCCTCTGCTTTTTTTCAAGTACCGCAAGGAACTCCCTTACCATTGACCGTGGAAGGCAGCGTATTTAATAGTTCCCCTTTCGAAATAATGGACCCCGTGGAAGGAGAATTCGGGTGGGTTGATCAGCTAGGTCTTAGTAATTCAGCCCCTTGGCGGATCATGCTGCAACCACAACCGGATCTCGCCCCGACACCTGAAATTGTGGGGTTACCCTCGGACTTAATGATCTTAGAATCCGAAGTTCTCAACATCCAGCTAGCTGCTCAGGATGAATTCGGGGTTAAGCAAATGGGGTTACTTTGGGAGTTGTCTGGATCTGATGCGACGAATATTACAAGTTTGAACGGTTTTCGCACGGACGCGACCAACACACTGCACAAGAAGCTGGAGGCTACTTATTCCTTCACACCGACAATTTTGGGGGCTGCTGTTGACACAACATTGATCGTGCGCGGAATGGCCTTGGATTTTTTTCCGGGTCGAGAGCCGGTGGTAACTCCCCCTCGTCGCATCCAAGTCGTCGGCAACGAACAACACGCCGAGACGGTACGCCAAAAACTGGAGTCCTTAATGTCACAATTAGAAGAAGTGACTAGAACGGAGGAAAAAGTTGCCCACGAAACATCGACCCTTCAACAGGATCAGGCTGCTAGCGAAGTCGCTGCGGCCAAGCGTGCCGCAGAGCTAAAGGCAACCCAAGAGCAAAACGCTAATCAGTTGCGAGAAATGTCGGAGGAGGGCATGAGTTTGCTCAGGGAAGCAATGCGCAATCCAACTTTTTCGGAAAAAGTGCTCAGTGAATGGAATAAATCACTGCGAGAAATGCAGGAAGTCTCCAAGCAATCGATGGGTGACGCAGCAAAGAAACTTGAAGACGCGGCACGAGGCAATCAATCCAGCGACGAGCGAAAACAAAAACTAGCTGAGGCAAGGGAGAAGGAGGAGGAAGCTCTCCAAGACCTACAACAGTTACAGAAAAAAGTGAATCGCGGTTTGGACGACATGCAGGCACTCACCTTAGCACAGCGGTTACGCAAACTTGGGGGTCGCGAGCACGACCTAGAAATGTCGCTCCTGAAAAGTGTTCAAGAAACCATCGGTTTATCGCTCGCCGAATTGAGTCCACGTCAAACTAAAGTCCTGACCGTTGCGGCTGAGGATCAAACCGAAACACAAAAGGAAACCACTCAACTTTCTGTGGAATTAAATCGGTTTTTTGAACGGACACAAAAAGAGAGTTACGGTCAGGTGAGTAAGGAAATGAAATCAGCTCGTGCCCCAGAAGAGCTAGACCATATCCGAGGTTTGATTCGAGACAATGTTGCCATGGAGGCAATGCAAAACCTTTCTCTCTGGTCCGATAAATTTGTTGCATGGGCCGACATCCTCGAGCCACCGCGCAAAAAAAATAGCGGAAACGAAAACTCATCCGGAGGGAGCGATGGTGAAAGCAAGGCAGATACTGCGATGCAGCAGTTAATCGAATTGCTGCGATTGCGTGAGAGTCAGGTGAACGTGAATGAGAGAACCAGACTTTTGGAGCAACAAAAAACCGAAGTGGAAGTCTATGTGCGGGGATCCAAGCGGGTGGCTGATTCTCAAACAGAAATTCAGCATCGCATCGGATTTATGGGGGGGGCCAACACGATCGAAACTCTGAAGGAGCCACTCACGCTAGCCGAAAGCCAAACTGCTTCTGCGGCCGCGCTGCTCCGGACGCCTCTGACGGATGCGCCCACTCAGGTGTTCCAACAAGAATCAGTAGCCTTGCTAACAGATGCGATCAACTTGCTCAATGAACAGCAGCAAAAGCAACAGGAGCAAAAGGAAGGGAGCCAGTCTGAAGCCGAGGAGATGGCATTGATGATGAAGCTCATGGCCCAGCGCCCCGCGCAAGGAATGGGAATGGCTCCGAGCCAACAGGCGGGGGCAAATATGAGCGGTGGAGATACTCTCGAACGCGCCAAACCACTGGGTGGAAGTGCCGTCGGCAAATCCTCGGAAGCACGATTATCAACCAAAGCCAGCGGTTCGACAGCAGCCGCTCCGACTGAATTCCGCGAAGCTCTAAAGGAGTTCTACCGACTCATCGAGCAAGAACCTGACTAGTCCCGACCTAGAGTTCTCCTCAGCGAGCAACCTCGAACGCGAAGCCCTTCAAGTATTCGGTCTCTGGAATCGATGGCAACACGGGATGATCAGGTGATTGGGTATAGGTGGCAATCCTGCGGAGCATACGATGCGCATCAAACGCGGCAGCAAGGATCACCTCTTGGAACATCGTCGCACTGACATGGTGTGAACAACAGAAGCTGGCTAAAACTCCTCCGCGTTTCAAAAGTTTCAGAGCTCGAAGGTGGATCTCCTTGTAACCGCGAAGCGCATCCGGCACCGAGGCTCGATTCCTTGTAAAAGAAGGTGGATCCAAGATGATCATGTCATAGCGTGGCACCAGTTTCTCGTGAGGGCCAACTGTTGTGTGTTGTTTAAACCAGTCGAAAACATTAGCCACCTCGAAATGACATCGGTCGCTGATTTTGTTTACAGTGGCGTTCTTTGTGGCGGCATTGACGGCATCTTGACTTTGGTCTAACCCGTGGACACGGGAAGCTCCCGCTTTTGCCGCGTGCAACCCAAATCCACCGAGGAAACTAAAGCAATCTAACACATTCGCCCCTCGAGCAAGATTGGCAACCGATTGGTAATTGATTTGTTGATCGAGATAGCAGCCCGTCTTGTGGCCGGCGGCTAGATCCACTCCGATCGTCAACCCATTCATCCCAATCGTGACATCTGAAACATTGTCACCCAACAAAACGCTTTGAGTTTCGGGCAGCCCTTCAAATTTTCTTGAACTCATCTCATTTCGTTCAAGAATCGCTCGAGGAGAGAAGATTTTCTTCAAAGCCTGAGTGATGAGTCCTTTCCGGAGGTCCATTCCGAGCGATGAGGTTTGGAGAACTAGAACATCTTCATACTTATCCACGATCAACCCGCTCAGGAAATCGCTTTCGGCATTCACCACCCGGAATGAAGTCGCTTTCGGGAGATGCCGCTTGCGGATTGCGAGTGCTTCGCGAATGCGCTCCTCGAAAAAACTAGCATCCACATCGATGCGATCCGCGTCCAAAAGGCGGACATTGATCTTTGACTTCGAATTATAAAAACCAACCCCTAGAAGGCGTTGTCGATGATCCTTAACCTGAACTAGATCTCCGTCGGCAGCAGGTTGCGTCAACCGTAGGATAGAACCTTTGTAGACCCAAGGATGACCACTTACAATTCTGTCGGCTTCACCGGGACGGACGACGACGGTAGGCAATGCTGCCTGAACATGGACAGGAGAATTCATAGGTTTGTAAACAAATCGACAGGGAATAAACCCTCAGACACAAAAAAAACGCGAGAAAAAATCAGGAACTAGCAATCATTCCGGACTGTCTAGCATAGTTAAATAATCCGCCCGCATCAACCACGGGCCTGACATCACCTAGGTTCTTGAAGGAGTAGGTTGCTCCTGAAGCTAAAACCTTTACGGTGCTTGCATCCAAATCCACAGTCACGACGTCGCCGGTCTTCAGCAAATCACAAAGTCGATCGGCACTTTCACAGGGGTATAATTCACCCGTGGCGACGCAATTGCGGAAAAAAATGCGGGCAAAACTTTCGGCGAGAATGACCCGTGCTCGTGCCGAACCCAAAGCGATTGGCGCATGCTCACGAGAACTGCCGCACCCAAAATTGCGACCTGCAACAACAATTGAGTATTGACTGTCTAACTGCCCCTCTTCCACAAACCTTTGTGGATAAAGGGAATCAGGCAACCCGCACATCGCAAAAGCACCCAATTTCTCGTATTCCTCTGGAATCGTCGGAACCAGATTCAGGTATTGGGCAGGGATGATCTGATCGGTGTCGATATTATCACCCACCACGTAAACAGAACCAGTAAAGACAGATTGCATCTGATAATAAGGATGCCTAAACCCGAACTTCGGATCAAGTTGGTTTTAAACGATCAAAAACTTCAAACGAACAATTTACATCTTCCAAAAAGGGTTCTCTGGAAGACTGGCATCGAATTCTCGGATCAGATTGGCCTCGTATTCGCCCGCGTAAGAACCAAGGAAAAACCGATCCAGAGCTTCACCGTGAAAACGTTGCCATGAAGCCTCCTCTTTGCCGGGAACGATTGGAAAAAAAAGGACGCCGTTTGTCTTGGCAGCCTTTTGGTCACCCGGTGCGTCCCCAATCATGAGGATCTTCGTAGGCGCATACTTTCCGACCGCAGCATATTTGAGGTGCTCCGTTTTGGTCCCCATTTCTTGCCCCGCAATGACCTTAATACCTCGATCGATGCCGTGCTCCGCCCATTCTCTAGCGAGTGCATCAGCGGGAGTTTGAGAAATCACCATGGCATCGGCTCGAGTGTTGATTTTGTCTAGAGACTCCTTAAACAACGGAAACGGGGGCACGCCATGCACGATGTCCTCGATCGCTTTATTCACCGCATCGGACCAGATTTTAACTTGGGCCAAACCTTGGTTGCCGTTCTTCACTTCTGCGGCCAAAGTTGCATTTCCCAGTTTTGTTTCCCTAGCCAACCACTCCTCGAGTGCTGCTGTAGAAGGAACCTCCACGGCCCTCGCTTGAACTTCAGGACGGTCCCGGAGTAAATTGAGAGCACGAACTAATGCTGGAAACCGGTTAGCACCACGGGTTTTGGAATAAAGATTCACGAAATCCCAAACCTCGCGCGCAAATCTGCTCGCGGCTTGGAGGTGGAAATGCTTCACGAACATTGGGGTGAAACATTCCTTATGTTTAATCTCCATAGAGTCAAAAACACAGCCATCGGAGTCGATACCGACAAAGAATTCTTTGGAAGGTTTAAAATCGCGGAGAACTTGAGCAGGGTCAGACATAATCATTATTCAAAGCAGAAAGTGTGCAAACCAAAGCCGAGGAAGCAAGGCATTAAATTCTATCATGAAATTGTTAGCTGCATTTTCCCTGCGATCCATCAACGGTGGAATAGTAGCAATGAGTAGACTGTCCAAACGTGGTACATTTGTAGATCTAGGTTGGAGTTGATCAAAAACTGAAGCCAGAAGTGATCTATTTCAGATCTTCGCCACGAAGACCACCTACGGTCCAGTCGAGGTTGTAGATGAGAGTTGGACCGTCTTTAAACGGCGCGTTGAGGCGATCATAGGGTGCGAACTCAGAATGGCCATCGACAAAAAGTAGGGACAGGCCCCGGGTTCCGTGGCCTGAGGTGGTTGTGTTTTTACGGATGTCGTGCCACTTGCCTTTGGTGCTGGCGAAGCAGGGTGAGATCGCTTTCTTGGTTGGGGATCTGACCTCGGTGATATTTCGGACGCGCAACGCGGAAGCATCATCGGTGTGGTAGAATTGATTATAGTAATAATAGGAACACGGAAAAAGGAGTTCATTCGTGCGGATGGGAAAATTATTGGCGATTGCCCATTGAAAATTAAAGCCTCGCCCGCGATCCGACGGGCAGAGGAAGAAAGATCTCGAGTTCGTGCTGATATATGGGTTCATCAGCTTCAAGACATCCACAAACCCCATCTGAGGCCAGTCGCGACCTGAGTAAGGGAATTGGTCTCGATTATCGCTTGTGTAGAGAGTGTAAGTGAGCCCGATTTGGCGAAGGTTTGAAATGCACAAGGTTGTTTGAGCCTTGGTTTTGGCCTTGGCAAGCGATGGAAGCAGCATGCTGGCAAGAATGGCTATGATGGCGATCACCACGAGAAGCTCAATCAAGGTAAAGGCGGTGATGCTTTTGTGGTACGGAAACACTCGAAAAGGCGGCTTTGTAAAGCAATCTGTGTAAGTGGTTTTTCGGTTTAGTTTTTTACTTCAGTATTTAGGGCTTCAGATACAAAATAAAACGAGTAGGGGGCGAGCGGCGAGCCCTAGCTCGCGCCCCCTGCGGTAAACTGGTCTTTGG
>SXQI01000166.1 GCA_005793025.1 Verrucomicrobiales bacterium | reverse complement strand
GTGACCAACTCTTCATGGCCATGGCGTTCGACCTTGAGCATGGCTGGGACGCTTTGACCCGGAGCAACCACGAGCACCAATGGTTTGTCTGCGCCCTCCATCGGTTCCATCATCACCCTCATTTTCGCGGCGGCACCTAGCTTAATCTCCCCCAGCGACCCCGCTTCCATCGCGATATTTCGGCCCTCGACCGTCGCCAACGCGATCAACCGAGAGGCGATTGCCAACGCGGCAGAAGGTTTCTCCGCTTCAGGGGTTGCATTGATGGTCGCCAATGCGCTCCCATGACCTGCCTCAACCACAATGGGTGAGGCAACGGTGAATCCGGGAGGTAATCCAACGATTTCCACTCGCACCTCCCCATCAAACCCGTCCTGCCGATCCACAACGACAGAGAACGATTGACCACTCCCCACTGGAACGGTGGGGTTCATGCCAGTGACCGAAATTTTAAAATCAGGCTTCGCTTCGCGCACAACCAGCCGATACTGGTGCCTCGGACCTTTGGCCCCTTGGGTATCCGTGATCCGCACCAAATAATCCCCGTCTGCAGGGGCTGTAAAGGTCACCTGAGAATCCGTGCCCCCTTTTCGATCCCCGCGATCATCATTGGCGTAATAAAGCGGGAAGAGGGGCAGGCCGTTAGAAAGCAGCTTTGTCCCCGGTGGGTGCGATTCCACGATGTAGCAAAGTTCATTCACCGCGTGCGCCGTTGCACTGGTATCAAAGTAATTCCGTCGTTTTCCATTCGCGGAATAAAAATTGAATCCTGAATCCGGCCCTTGCGGTGCACGGAATAGCCGGACAACCTCTCCTTGCATATAGAGGTAATTGTTCAGCTCCATTTCTTCCCAGTTTTCCAACCGGCAATCACTCGAACCGGAGTCGATAGGACGAAAGGTGATGTTGGAATTCCGCACCGCTTGAAGCAGCAATCGTGGGACGGGTTTACCTGTGGAATCGAGGATTTCGATTCGAGTGTCGGCAGGTGATCCTTTCGCTGCCGCCACTGTTTCAATCACCCACCGTTGGTTCTTCAGTCCGCGGATCCGGTAGAAATCGACGTCCGATCCATCCGCTAACCTGTGCAGTCTTCCTGAGATAGTCCCCGGCACAGCCAACGCTGAGGCCGTCTCCCCGGTATCGTTCGGTTCTGTTTCCAACCCCTCAGCCCCCGTGACCGCGAGGACGACCGGGGCCTTGCGGAACCGATACCGGCTGGCGTCCAAGGGTAAATCCGATTCCCCCGGTTCTCCCCGTTTTACTTTTACGCTCGCTTCAGGTTCGAGGTTGTAACCGACAAGGGCCAACGATTGTTCCGTCCCTACCGAAACCGTTGACGGAAAACACGCCGTCACAAAAGGTAACACCCCAAGGGACAGTCGGTAAAAGTGATCCGCCCCGGCACCCAATTGCAATTCGGCCACCTCAATCTGAAACGTTCCGTTCGTCGCAAAAGTATACGCCAGCAGTGGATCCGAGTTGGGATCGAACCCATTATTGCTGGCAAGCACTCGACCCGCCATATCCATGAGTGTTAGGCGTGTTGTCGCTTTGGAACCGAGGCCGCGCGCTGCCACATCAAACACCAGTTGCTCCCCGGCCTTCGCAGTGAACGGGATGCGCTCCTTTTCCCCCATCAGCTCGTGGGAACCCCAAAAACTGAACGGCGGCGACAACGGGACCACAGGCGATGTGCCCAGATGATTCTCTCCAAACTGAGGCAGATCATCCACATGAAGGATTAGCTTGGTGCTCTCGCCATGAGGGTTGACCAGCGATAGTTCGCATTGACCACGGGCGGCATTCGTGGAGGTTGTGATCTCCAACGTTGCTTGAGTTGGAGTGCGATCGGTGACGGTGAATTGACCTTGAAGCCCGGCGGTATGAACTTTCACAGAGCTGACTTCCCCCAAGAATTTTCCTGTTATTTTGATCTTCGCGGTCTGACCCTGTTGAAACCCCCTCGGTTCAGCCCGCGTCACTTCGGGTTTAGGCGGAAGGATCGCCTGACCATTGGTAAGATTGTAATATCCGACAGACCCATCGAGCCGACCTGCGACCAACGCGACTAGCTCAGGGACGAACACCAACGCGGGCACCCAATCGGGTTGCGTCGCGAGTGGCAGGCGTTCCTTCAAAGGCTTCGCGTCCCAGATCTTCAACGTCCGATCATCTGCTGCACTGGCGATAGCTTGCCCGTCCGGTGACCACACGAGTTTTAGGATCGAACCTTCGTGAGCAAATTTGGCTTCTAACAGCGGGTTTGTTCCTTCAGCGGCATTGTCACTGACCGTGTAGAGCCGGATGCGATTATCCACTCCGCCGGCAATCAACTGTTTACCGTCGGGACTAAAGGTGACGCTGTAAACTTCCTTGAGCGACTGACCGAAAGTATCCCGTCGTTCACCCGTCCCCACGTCCCACAGCTTGACGGTGCGGTCTCCGCTCGCACTTCCTAGAATCTTTCCATCGCCACGAAAGGCGAGGCCATACACACAACCATTGTGACCTGAAAGTGTCCGGAGCAACCGACCCGTTTCAATCTCCCAGAGCATGATTTTTTGGTCATAGCTTCCGCTAGCCAGAATCTTTCCATCCGGTGAAATGGCCAAACTGTAGATTGCATCCCTATGCCCCTCGATCATCCTCACCGAGGTGCCGTCGGCCACATTCCAAACGCGAATCTCACCAAACTGGCCGTTCTCACCTGCTCCCGCATACACCCGCTTCCCATCCGGCGAGAACACAACGGAATTCACGCTCCCACGATGATCCTTGAGGGTGCGAATTTTCATCCGCGACTCCGCGTCCTGCAGTACGACTTCCCCGTGGTGTGCCACTGCCACAATTTTTGAATGGGAGCTATAGGCCAAACTGTTGACGGGTTGAGGGCGGGTGGTTTTTGGTGTGATCTTCGGAATCTTCAACGTCCGGACCAGCGACTCACCTGCCGCAGGTCCCTTCGCCCCCGCATCGATCCAACCTCGGATCAATCCGATCTGGTTCGTCTCCAGTTTCTTCCTCTTCCCGGGAGGCATGATCAGCTTCTTCCCGTCCCGTTCGTAAGTGCCCTCGATCAGCTTGATCAACAGGCTCTCAGCACTTTTTCCCGCAACCAATGCCGGGCCCGTCTCTCCGCCTTTCATCAGATCCGAAAACGTTTCCATCACCAATTTGCCATCGGGTTCCTGTGCGGCATGACAATCCAGACAATGTTCACCTAAAAGGGATTGCACGTCCCCAAACGAAACGGGTTTTGCATCCTGAGCTTTCCCTTGGGGCATCGGAGAGAAAGCCACAACGGCCCACACCAACAACGACGCGCCACGCAAGCGGGATTCGAGAAAATGCTTCATTGGCGAGGTCAGTGGTTAAAGAGAAATTCTTTGGTGCTCAGCAACGCCCACATCATGTCTTCAAGCAACGCCCGTTGCTCCTTCGCATCGGCGGTTTTGAGTGGCTCCACGAATTTGGATTTCTCTTTTTCGTTAGGGAATCGCGCCAAGCTTCCGAGAAAGGCTTCCTCAACCATCGACTCGGCGGTTTTTTTGTTCGTTAGCCATTGTTCGATCAAATTGTTTTTCGCCGTCAGTTTGTCGTTGATCGTGTCGCCGTTGGAGATGTGCAGCACTTGAGAAATGCTCGGGTTCACCGTCCGCTCGCATTCGCAGGTTTTATCTCGTTCGGGCCGTCCAAATGACTTGAGGAAATAGGAGTCGATATTCGAATCCGGCAACTGCAATGCACGCCACCCGTCGGGATATCCCTTGAACGCTGTAGGAGCTCCCGTTGCGGCGGAGACGCTGTCGAGCAACACTTC
>SXQI01000165.1 GCA_005793025.1 Verrucomicrobiales bacterium | reverse complement strand
AAAGGATCTTTTACAAACGGATGATCCTTGGTTCCGCGGGGTTGACCTCCTCACCGGCAACGACGGTGGCGTCTTTATCGCTGATTGGTCCGATATCGGCGAGTGCCACGATGATGATGGGATCCACCGCAGCTCAGGTCGTATTTACAAAATAACCAGCGGAACCCCACCAGCACCCGCCATCCCAGATGTCAGCAAAATTGAAAACCTAAAACTTGTCGAACTTCAGCTCCATCAGAATGATTGGTTCGTCCGCCAGTCCCGCCAAGTGTTACAAGAACGTGCAGCGGCGGGTCAGGACATGAATTCAGTCCACCGGGCTTTGTTGTCCCTTTTCTCCACTCAAATTGATGATACTCGTAAATTGCGTGCTCTATGGGCTCTCAATGTTACCGGTGGAACGACCCAGAAGTGGTTAAGGCAGCAGTTGAAACAACCTAGTGAACACCTACGACTATGGGCCATCCAATCCCTTGTCGAACAACACACCCTAGACTCCGAAGTTCTCACAGAGTTTGCCTCCATGGCTCGAAAGGACAAATCAGGCCTCGTACTCTCGTTCCTGACATCGGCCTTACCAAAGCTTCCTCTGGAACGGCGTTGGCCGCTTGCGGAAGCGTTAGCTAGCCGTGCCGAATTTGCTTCAGATCCAAATTTACCGCTCCTTATTTGGTATGGGATCGAGGCCTCAGTCGCCGGAGCTCGCGAGACTGCTGTGCGCTTTGCAGCAGCATCCTCCATGGGAAAACTGCGTCAGTTCACAGCTCGTCGTTTGATGGAGGATATCGAGACCCATCCGGCACCAATCAACGCTTTACTGCATACCATTACAGATAAAACAACGGACCAGTTCAAAGCCGAGATTCTGACAGGGATGGTTCAAGCGGGTGGAGGCAGACATCAGGTTACTCCTCCAGCAGTTTGGGCTTCGCTGAGTTCACGGTTGAGCGAGAGTTCGAACGAGGAGATTCGGAAAAATGTGAGGGAACTCGCTGTGGTCTTTGGGGATGGGCGAGCTTTAGAGGAGCTAAAAGTCATCGTCACAAAAACAGGAGGGGATTTAATGACCCGAAGGCGCGCCCTCGCTGGATTGGTCCAAAACCGCGCCGACAACCTCCTTCCCATTGTTCAGTCGTTGCTCGCTGACGCCGACCTCGCTCCGGAAGCGATTCGCGCCCTAGCTGTTCTTGGATCTCCCGAGACCCCAACACTTCTCATATCAGCCTTCAATGGATTGCGACCTAATGCGCGACTGGACGCCATCAACACATTGAGTTCCCGGCCCACATTTGCCCGTGCACTGATCGAGGCCGTGCGGACTCAGAAAATCAATAAACAGGAGGTGGGACCTTTCCAAGTTCGCCAATTACGGAGCCTAAACGTGCCCGACATCGAACGGTCTCTCGTAGAGCTTTGGCCTGAATCACGCCCGTTAACAGGTGAAAAACAAGGGCATATCCTCCGTCTCAAAGCACTCCTGACCACCGACCGTCTTTCTAAAGCATCCGCCACCCAAGGTCGTGTGCTCTACAACCAACTTTGCGCTTCTTGCCACAGCCTTTTTGGGGAAGGCGGCAAAATAGGCCCCGAAATCACCGGCGCGGATCGGCGCAATTTGGACTATCTACTAGAGAATCTCCTCGACCCTAGTGGCGTGGTTCCGGAAGGTTTCCGGGTTTCCACAGTTACCCTCAAGGATAACCGCGTCATCACGGGCATTATCCTGAGTAGAACTGAAAGATCAGTAATGATACAAACTCTAACAGAAAAACTCACCATCGAACCCAAAGGGATAGAAACCATCATACCTTCCCAATTATCCATGATGCCCGATGGATTAGTGGAATCATTAGACGACAAGAACATACTCAATTTAGTCTCCTATCTGATGTCACCCCAGCAGGTGCCGCTCAAAAACGGCAGTTCGACATCCATCCCGACTTACCCCAAGCCTCAGCCTTAATTCCCGAGAATTGCTGAAAGTGAGTTGACAGGGATGGGGCGTGCGCGTAAATACACTGTATATACAGCGCGGAAGTTTTAACAAAGAATTAGCTCGGGCATGGAGTTTGATTGGGATCATATGTCCGCTCCGTGGGACGGATCGGTGACGCCGAGGGATGTCGAAGAGTCCTTTGAGGATCCATTTGCCGTCCGATTGTTGCCCGATTCCCCGCGATTTGCGGCTCAGGCACGGTTTTTTAATTTAGGGAGGAGTGCGGGTGGGATGGGTATTTTTAGTGTCTATCGGACGAATGGCACTCAATCTAGGGTCATTATGGCGCGGTTGTTTGTGCCGGAGGAACAGTTTTTGTATCAACGAAAATTGGATCAGGCATTGGCCCCTTGAGGGTGTTGAATGAATTTAGTCATGTCATGGGAAGAGGTGCCACTCTTCAACGGTGAGGATGCCGAGGCCGCATTCTGGAGTGAGAGTCGTTTGGACGTCAGGTTGATGGAGGGGGCGATTGCGACGACAGAGAGTTCGGAATCGGTGACGATTACGCTGCGAATGGATCCGAGGATGTTGGCACGGATTAAGCGGTTAGCTCGGTCAAGATACTTGAACTACCAAAGTATGATTAAACAGTGGTTGGGAGAGCGGTTGGAATCGGACTTACGTGAACGATAACGGAAGATGAATTCTCGATACTCAGATCAGGTTACTCGGAAACAATCAGCGTTTACGCTGATTGAACTCCTTGTCGTGATCACCATCATCGGAGTTCTCGCGGGTTTGGTCGTGGGGATGTCTGGGTTGGCCTCCCGCAAAATGCGTGACATGAGGGTTAGTGCGGAATTGCAGAATTTAGTCGCTGGTATCGAAAACTACAAGTTACAGACCGGGTTTTACCCTCCCGACAATTCTCGAACCGATTATCCCGGGACGCCAGCGGAGCAAGAGTGGGCCCGCACGGCGCAGAACACGTTGTTTTACGAACTCTCAGGTGCGACTTTCGATCGGACCACAAAATCGTTTACGACGTTAAATCAATCGGAGTCCATTCCCGCCTTGGATCTAAGCTATTTCGGGGCTTCCACCATTGCTAACTCAGCCCGGAAGCGGAGTGATGTGCCTTTCCGATCCTTTATGTTAAAGGCGGCACAATATAAAGAAGTCTGGTTAGCGGGTAAACCGGATGCTGACCTCGAGCTATTGGTAGTGCCGGTGCCGGGACCCAAAATGATCGATGGCATTAACGAAAAGAAACAACAGGTGCCCAAATCAATCAACCCTTGGCATTACGATTCATCGAGCACTAACCGCCACAACCCCAACGGGTTTGACTTATGGGCTGAGTATATTGTAGGTGGAAAAACTAATGTAGTGGGGAACTGGAAGGATTAGCACCAAAAATGACCTTTCCCATTCTGAAAACCTGACTCCAAAGAAAATGAAGCACATCATTCAGACCCGAAAACTAGCCCAACGCAGGCGCGGGTTCACTTTAATCGAACTCTTGGTGGTGATCGCCATTATCGGAGTGTTAGCGGGGATGCTCATGCCCGCTCTGGGTAAGGCCAAACAAAAAGCGTACATCGCCAAAGCGAATACTGAGATCAGTGGCATCGCGACAGCCATTTCCCAATACCGACAGGATAATAGCCGCTGGCCAACGACTCGGGTGATCCGCACAACTGGCGTTTCGGCAGCCTCGCCCGATTTTACCTACGGAACCTTTGGACTCAGCACGGGTGGGAACCCTAACGCTTACGTCAACAAGCGAACGGGGGTTGCGACGGAGGTAGCAAGTGGATTTAACGCAGGATTAGTCCAAGCCAATAACTCTCAACTGATGTCGATCCTGATGGACATCAAGAATTGGAACGGCAAACAAAAAGGGAATCCTGAGAATCCTCAAGGGACGCCCTATCTGACGGCCAAGTTTACCGATGTGGTCGGTGGACCTGGGGTTGGACCTGACGGGGTTTACAGGGATCCTTGGGGTGCACCCTATTTTGTGACCATTGACCAAGATTTTAACGAATCCTGCCGTGATGCATTTTACGGCTCTGACGGGGTGAGCAACAGTCAACCCGGTTCCGCTGGAGGGGCGAAGGGTTTGAGCGGGTTGTTTCAAGCGGATTCAAATTCCGCCAACTCATGGGAATCTCGCACGCCGGTGATGGTATGGTCCTTGGGACCGGACGGAGCTGCGGACAATAAAGCCGCAAGCAATGCGGGTCTCAACAAAGACAATATTACGAATTGGAAATAGCGTTCATGTATTGCGCAGGGGTCAACCAACGGAAGTCGCATTCTCCCGAGGAAAAATCGCGGAGGGGTGGAAGGTTTTT
>SXQI01000164.1 GCA_005793025.1 Verrucomicrobiales bacterium | reverse complement strand
GTTCGTTACCTTCGAACCATCTCCGGTATCGGTGATGACTAGATTGAGGTTATGCGATCCTGCCGTTGTCGGTGTTCCGGTGATCACTAGGCCATTGGTGCTTCCAAACCTCAGGCCCGTTGGCAACGCCGAACCATCCGCAGTGTTGATAATGAGCGTGTCGGCCTGACGCGAAAGATGGATCGTGTAATGAAACGGCTGATTCCTGACGGCGGTGGCTGTTGGAAGCGATGTCGAAAATGTTTTGGTGCTAGAATTGTAGGTTCCCGCGTTGAGTGAGGGCAGACCCGCGTGCAATCCGCGTAACACCCAAAAATTCTGCTTCCGATCTCGATAGGTGAATTTCGAGTAATTCGGATACGCGTTTGCTGTCGCGGTATTCCAACCGATGGGTAAATCACCTGCAGCAGCTGAGGGTTCAGCGTTGTAATTGACCAGTGTATAATTTGTTCCCGTGGGAGTGACTTCGGAGACGAATTCCGTCGGGGCTTCTAGCAAGGGTAGCGGCATAGGAGCCTGCAAGACTCGACCCGCGCCCGAGCGATCCACGTTTCCTCCCGCCGTCACTACGTAATCAAAGACCAATCCGGCCGAGGGTTTTTCCCGCAACACGTTGAAGGTCTTTATCGAAGGCCGTCCGTCAGCTCCCGTGTAATTCAACAACACATAAGGGGCTGAGGAATAATTGATCCCTACTACCAGATTCAGATCATCCCGAAGAGCGTAGGCTCGCCCACCCGACATCAACGCGTGTTCCTCGTTGGGATTGTATCCCACCTGTGTCGGATCATTTTGAACATAAATGGAACCTTTCGCCTCCAGACTGCTCAACGCTCCGCTGCCATCGTTGCTTGCCAACACGATCTCACTCCGTCCCGAAGGCCATGCCAAGGTGTAACGGCCAATGACCGCAGGCCAGTAAATCGGTTTGAAACCGTTGGAGGGATTTTTGACACTGTTCGTTACGTTCTGGCGATACCACCAGACATCGAGCTTATTCCTGCCGGGGATAGCGTTCACCGGAATGATGGCTCCTTGGTTTGCCTCTTCAAATCCGCTCACGAACGGATCGATATAGGCACCCGGGTGGAATGAATTCCCAGCGGACTGTAAAATGTAACCGGCAAGGTAGGAACCGGAAGCCCCTAACTCGTTTAACGGTGCCAACAATCGATCCCCCACATTAACCGTTGCAGAAACAATACGAGGGGCTATTGGAGTGAGGGGGGAGTTCGCCTCATTCCAACTAAAGTTGCGATTCGTGGAGTCCCAACCGGTCAAATTTGTTGCCAATGTCCCAACAAAACTTGCCGGTTGTTTCAGTGTTACATCCAACCACGAGAAAACCCGCTCGAACGTCACGTCATCTCCCGATGAAAACCGTAACAAGCTACGGTGCACCGGGTTTTGTTGATTGAGGAATGTATAAAAACTGAACGTCTCGGTGAGGTGAGCTCGAGGCTGATCCAGAGGGTCTTGATATTGGATGGTGGGAATATTCTCATTTGGCAGGTGCACAGCTGTGAGCTTGGCTTCCGACTCTGTCTCCACGTCAGGACGCACGTAATGACTGTATTTAGCAACATCCGTCGGCCAGACTAGCTTGTAACGCGAATACAGAAGTGGCCAACGAAGTCCTTGCCCCCCGGTTTCTAACCAATGCACCAGCACATCGTTTTGATTGATCGATTCGCGGGTTGCAAAATACTCCATTTGATCCGTTCCCACGATATTGTGTTGGAACGTAAAGGGTTGGACTCCTCCTACGACCACGGGTTCTGGCGTTAGTGCGGATCCTTCGTTGGGGTCGGTTGTAGGAGTTAACACCTCCCCGAGTTCCGCGGTGGTGTCCCTAGGAATGGCTTGTTGAATCACGTCCACGATTTCATAACCCAGATGCTTCCGGATTCCACCGCCGAGGGATTCTCCCAACAACTCGATAAAAACCCGCCCTTCGAGGTTGTAGGCCAAGATTTGCCCTTGGTCGTGGTCAAACCACAGTGTTCGGAGTTCATACAGGCGATTGGTGGTCACCATCTCAGATTGGCCGGGTGCCAAAAATTCAGTAGTCACCCTCTCCGGGAATGCTGTGTTGTAAGCCACCTTGACCGCACTCACTCTCGCTGCGGGGACCTGTACGGGCTTGCCCGTTGAACGGAACGAGGATTCGGTCCAATAAATCTTACGAGGTGTCTTATCGGCACTCCCGGTGACAATATAATCGACCGAGTAAATTGTGTAATAGAGCCCCGACAACAACGCATACCTTGTCGGATTCGAGTCGAAGTCGGCAGGCTTGGTCGTCGAGGGTTGTGCTTTCCTCCATTTGATCTGCATCATCCCCGGTTGGATGGCAAATACACTCCTGGCGTGAGGGCTCCAGTAATAGGCGGCCCCCGCATGGGCCGTTGTCGAATAAGGCTCCGCCACCCAATAATCTTTTGGGGAAACATTCGTCAGCGGCAGGCCGTCAGTTCCCACCAACGGTGGAGTGATGAGTGAACCAAAACTGAAACTGACCTGACGACTCAAATAAGTTGCACCGGTTTGCACCGAGCGCAGCACAAGCGTCCTCCCCGAAGCCGTAGAGCGGGGTAAATTCAGAGGCTCTGCGTTTCTTACGAAGCTCAAATTGCCATTGAGACTGGATCGACCCGAGATCGCGGGAACCGCCATTCCTCCAAAAACCATCATTCCGCGAAATTGATTCGGCGTCCCCGCAGGTTGAGCAGGTTGTCTTCCGTCAGAACCCGTCGTCTTTGTATCAGCAGTCGCGGAAATCGGAACCCCACGGCTCGATCGAAAGTTGATCCCTCGCTTGTAGGTCGTGGAGTAAAGCACCGCTTCCTGATCAAACTGGAAGGAAACCGCTCCCGCAGAGAACGTCCAAAGTGGGAACAACAAACTCAAGAAACGCACAAAAAGTTTCATCAATAAAGAAGAGCCAAAGTTAATCCTAGATTGAGGTAGAACTCCTTGGGTAGAATCCAACCCCAAAAATTTGTTACAGCAACTTATCATGAAAACATTGGATCCAAAATTGACTGGTTATTGGGTGCCCTCCGAGAGGTGTAAGTTCAAATTCCCACGTTGCACAACCCAATAGGTTAAAAATTGTAGAGAACCACTACTGCGGTTACATTCGGATGCGTGAGCAGCTCGAGCTTATAATCAGTATACGCAGCACCTGCTACCTTCGGATCGGTGTTTTCGTGATGGTAATTATGACACCAAATATAATTCCAAGGAGGATGGAATAGGGACCATTTACTTCCATTATTCATAATGGCCCATGTGTTCCCATCTGTTGGAGAAAGGGCGCCAATCGCCCGGCCTGCGACTTTATTTCCACTCCACGAATCGTGCTCGATTGTTATCAAATATTCAGCATTCCGGACCTCATCGTCACTCGCTCTGTGTAACTTAATGACCATTCTGCCACCGCGATCCCCCCCCAAATAACTCTTCACGATCTCAGAAGGTATAACTGCAGAGTGCCAATTGATTGTGTTATTCACGTCACCAACCTTCACAACATAAGGGGGAAGGATATTGTTCACTCCCTCTCTGACGTCCATCGCCCGAGCAGTCACTACATCAGCTGAGACCTTTCCAGTAACCGACACCTCTTTACCCGAAAGAGTCCCGACCGACACCGTGCCATCCGCGCTTCGACGCACGATCTGGTTAGCTGTGTTGGCAGAAGTAGCTCCATTAGCCAAAGTAACTGCACCAGTGACGTTTGCGCTCAATCGAGCATCGGCCACTGTCCCTGATGCTAGATTGTTTGCATTGAGAGCTGTTAGATTCGCGCCGTTCCCAGCCAAGGTGTTGCCTGTGTTGTTGAGGGTAACGGCACTTCCATAGGTTCCTGAAAGCCTACCATCGGGAAGGATACCCGTGATCAGTTGGGAGGCATTTAACCCTGTCAGCCCGGCCCCACCACCATTAAAGCTCGCGCTCGTAAACGCGCCAGAGACCGTCGCTGCTCCGTTGATGGTGAGGCCGGTTCCAGTGATCGTCCCACCCACATCCAGAGTCGATGCAGGAGTTCCCGATTTGTTGATCCCAACGGCACCGGCAGCTGTTGATAGGATCGTAGCTCCATTCGGATCCACTAATGCACGGGCGTTCATCGCGAGCATGGCAAAGGGAGCAGGGAAATATTGGATCCTCGGTAGAATGGTGTTTGCTCCGATACTAATTTGCATGAAACGATCTGAGGCGTCCGCCCCAGCAAAAACAGCAGTGAGATCTGATGCGGTCGGCTCGCTATTTAAACGACTCCCCTCTCCCAATAACACGGAAAAATGCCCATTGTCGATCGTCACTGTTTGCTGCTCGGTCCATTTCAAGGTGCCACCCGTTGCGGCGGTGTAGATCCTAAAAACCACCGTTTCGTTGACGGGGCTACTCGCCCCCAATGGCGCGCCGTTTTGATCCGTCAGAAAGCCTTGGTAAGTCACTTTACCGGGCGGGTTGGCGTTGGCCGCTTGCACTCGTGGCGATCCGATGGACAGTGCTAGTGCCGCACACAGGCTCCCGATTATTTTCGTTAGGTAGCGCATTTTTTTCATGTTTCCTTCAATTCTCTTTGGCTCGTTCAACTTAAAATTCAAATTCTGTCTCGGTTCGTTGGGCAATCAATCCACTCAATTATCTTGTGGTCAACGTGGAAATCTCGCTCATTCGGTTCAGGCTAAAGACCCCACTCAACGTGAATTCTCGGGCATTGCTTCCCCTCCCGTAAAAAGTCATCACCTCCGTGTAAACCCCTCCTAGATTCCCGGTGGCTGCGGTCAGACTCCCAAAATCCTCTGCTGGGTTCGTAAAACTAAGTTTCATAACCCGCGTCACCGTATAGGACTCTGCTCCCTGCACCTCCGGCTGTGAGAAATTGACGTTCAAATTATCGTGGTCAGGATGAAAAGTGTGCAAAAATGGGTTCGAAGCCTGATCTTTATAATCCTCTGTTACATTAAAAACCATGTTGGTTCCCAATCCAAATTCGCCGCTATTTTTCGACCAGAAAGCATTTGCCTGCGAGTAGGGTAGGTGTGTTGCGCTGATCCTTCGGGCGGAGTCTAATTTCTTCGAATCCAACAAAGATTCTCGGGTTGCCACCAGCGTATTCGTTCCAGCTCCCGGTCCAAAATACACCCGCTGCAACAACATCGAGTTCGTCGAGTCTTTGAACCCAGAAACAACGGCTGTCGAAATGTTAGTCAAAGTGGTTACTGGATTCACCGTCGTGTTGGTGGAAATTGTAACCACCTTGTTAGTTACCAAAATAGATTCCGAACACCGCGCTCCAGACATCAAAATCAGACGCAATGGATAAGGGCGCGCCACAACGCCAAGGCCCGTGTTTGTCCTAGTCGTCACATAAGCAGCCCCTTCCGAGGTGATCGGAGCCAAGACGGGAAGACCATCGGCACCTTTTTGATAAGTCTTCAGGTATTGGCCCACTTGCGTGATATTCGCTTGGCCCACCCATAAACCCGAGGTGTTGGCAACGGTAGCGGAAATGGGAAGATCAATTTGAGACAATCCTGCCGTATCCGCTAATCTCAGGATCCCCGCATAAAGCGACCCCGCAATCGCCGTCATCTTAGAACGATTCAAGCCCAGCACAATCTCCAACTCCGAACCGGGAAGCCCCTGCGCCGCTAAGGTGAAACTCTGTTGGCCTGACAAAACAGTGTGTTGATAGGTCAGATTCGTCGTGTTCAACGCACCGCGCACCAGCATCGGCGGGGCCGCCGTAATCGCGGTCTGACCTGCAGGTGGAGTTTCCGAGTTCAACAAATTCATCGTCATGGTCCGCGCCGTTGCGGTCATGTTCTTTAACCTCAACGAATACGTCCCTCGACTGTCACCAAAATGAACCCCCGAACCACTTTGTAACTCCACCGAGACCGGTCCGAAATACCGGTTGTAGGCTTCGCCTGCCCGAATCCAAAAGGCTTCGCCTCGCTTGACGTCAACGCTCCGGAATAGCGCGGACCAGACTCGCACAGGGTTAGTAGCTCCGAGTTCACCACCCGGGTAACGATAAACCTCCGCGTTCCGTTGAAGCTCAGGGACTGGAGCCAGAAACGCATCCAGTTTTGGGGCAGCAGCCGCAGGCGTTGGAAATCCAACAAAGTTCAAACCACTGGTAGTCCACTCATAGCGCGGTGCCACAGGCTTCCCGACAACCCTCCATGTATAGTTGACGGAGTTAGTGGTTCGTACCAAATAGGCCCCATTAGCAGAAAGATGCGTCAAAGAATCTACGACTACCGGAGAACGATCCCAAACGGCCCACTGACTATTGGGAACGGATGACTGCTGTGGGGTCGTGGTGAATTGCGCTGTGGAAGCCGCAG
>SXQI01000163.1 GCA_005793025.1 Verrucomicrobiales bacterium | reverse complement strand
CGCCGATGGAGGAGCAGCTGGGGAGCTTTTTCAGTATCAAATCAAGGCACCTGTAAGTTTAGCGCGTCAAAAGTCAGCGTTGCTGCCGATTATTACGGATTCAGTGAAAGGGACTAAAATCTCAATCTACAACGCGCGTGTTCAGGCCAAACATCCGTTGAATGGACTGAGGTTTAAAAACAGCACCGGGTTGCACCTGATGCAGGGACCAGTCACGGTTTTTGATGCCAACACTTATGCGGGAGATGCTCGGATCGACGATCTGGCTCCGGGACAGGATCGTTTGATTAGTTACGGCATCGACCTTCGCGCCGAAGTCGAATCACGCATTTCCTCACCCCTAGGGGAGCTTACCAAGGTCGTGATTCGACAAGGAACCGTTGTTTTGACAAAGAAATTAGTGGAGGAAAGGACATACACGGTGCGGAACCGTGATCAAAAAAAGAAAACGGTATTGATCGAACACCCTTACCGAGGTGATTGGGTTTTGCTTGGTTTCCCAACGAAACCAGAACGGTCGAGGGAGGTTTACCGATTTCCGGTGGTTGTGGAGGCAGGGAAAACAGAAAGCTTGGTGGTGAAAGAAGAAAAACTCATCGAAGAATCGACGGAGTTGAGTAATTCGCCATCCGATTTCATTGCAGTGCTAATCAAGGGTCAGAAGGCTAGTTCGAAAATCCAAGATGCATTGAAAAAAGTTGTGAAGATGAGGGAAGTGTTGAATCAGACCACAGCAGAGCGCACGCGCCGTGAGACGGAAGTGAAGAACATTTCACAGGAACAGGTTCGCATTCGTGAAAACATGGCGAAATTGACCAACAATTCGGAACTGCACACGCGTTATATCAAGAAACTCGATTCTCAAGAGAGTGCCTTGGAAGTGTTACAGACGGAGATCTCAGATCTCAAAGACAAGGAGGCTCAGCAGAAACTAGAGTTGGAACAGTTCTTGAGCCATTTGGAACTAGAGTAGGATTCGGTTCGATTTACGGACAATCAAGCAGTGGGGGTAACTGCTCCGGTCAGACCGAACGTGTCCAAGAGGAATTTCACATTCAAGCTGACAATGAGAATTGCAACAGCCCACGCCGTGACTTTGAGCCAAGTGGGATTGACAAACTCTCCCATTTTTTCTCGACTGCTTGTGAATGTCACCAATGGGATGACCGCGAAGGAAAGTTGAAGACTCAGCACAACTTGGCTTAGCACGAGGAGGCGGGTGACTCCCGCATCGCCATAGAGAAGGATGCAAATCATGGCTGGAATGACGGCTAACAGGCGCGTAATGAGGCGACGCAACCAAGGACGAAGGCGGATGTTGAGAAATCCTTCCATCACGATTTGACCAGCAAGGGTTCCGGTGAGGGTGGAGTTTTGGCCTGAGGCCAGAAGAGCGATCGCAAAGAGACTGCTGGCGACTGAGACGCCAAGCAGGGGGCTCAACATCTGGTGTGCTTGCTGGATTTCGGTCACTGCGAGATGCCCCCGAGTATGGAAAGTGGCAGCTGCCACAATGAGGATCGCAGCATTGATGAACAGCGCAAACATGAGAGCGATCGTCGAATCAATCGTAGCGAATTTGATCGCCTCCCGTTTTCCCGTGTTCGTTTTTTCGTATTTGCGTGTCTGAACGATGGAAGAATGGAGGTAAAGATTGTGCGGCATGACTGTGGCTCCGAGGATTCCAATTCCAATCAAAAGCATTTCACGGTTACGAAGAATCTCACTGCGTGGAATGAAGCCGTTGAAAACCTCTCCCCAAGCGGGTTTAGAGAAGAGAATCTCGGCTAAAAAACAGCCTCCGATGGTCAAGATGAGAGTGATCACTAAGGCTTCGATCCATCGGAATCCTTTGTTCTGTAGGTAAAGAATCGAGATTACATCAAGGATTGTGATCGCTACTCCCCAAGCTAATGGAATGCCGAATAGGAGATTTAGGCCGATGGCGGAACCGATAACCTCAGCCAAGTCACAGGCACAGATCGCGATTTCACACATCACCCAGAGCACGATTGAGACGGGTTTGGAGTAATGGTCTCTGCAGGCCTGCGCCAAGTCGCGCCCTGTGACGATGCCAAGCTTTGCGCAGAGTGCTTGGAGAATAATCGCCATGATGTTCGACAGCAGGACGACGCTTAGAAGTTTGTAGCCGTAACCCGCGCCCCCCGCGATGTCTGTCGCCCAATTGCCGGGGTCCATAGAGCCTACGGCGACGAGATAGCCCGGGCCTGAGAACGCCAATAGTTTCCCCCAGAACCCGAGTCCCTGACGTATTGGGATACTCCCATGAACTTCCTGTAGGCTCGGTGTGAGATTCTGATGACGCCAGCCGGATTGGTTCCCTTTGGCCTCGGGAGTGGTTGAGATTGCGGATGAATTAGGAGGCATAAGTCAAATCAGTCGAGAACACACGAACTAACGCGAACATCACCGTAACACGGCAAAATATTAGTGGCAACTACTAATATTAGGCATGACTATTATTTTTCGGTTTCTGGATCAGATTGCGTCTTCAAATCCCCCGAATAAAGAGGTAGAGTGATGGAGTGAAACCCACGGCAATTTTTTCATCGCCAGAATTCGAGAAGCACCAGACGGGGACTGCGCATCCTGAAAGTCCGACTCGTTCGCGACGGGTGATTCTCGCTTTGAATCAAATGGATTCTACCAAGCAACTCCGTTGGGTAGATCCTCGGCCGGCGACAAAGGACGAGGTGGAGCGTGTCCACGGGGCGAGTTATCTGGCGACGGCCCGCAGGGATGTGGCGAGTGGAGCAACCTACCTGAGCACAGGGGACACCAACATCAGTGCCGACTCTTATTCCGTAGCGTTATTAGCGGCGGGCGCGGTTGTTGGGGCCGTGGAGGCCGTCGTGCGTGGCGAGGCAAAGAATGCTTTTTGTATCGTGCGGCCACCGGGGCATCATGCCTCGACTCATCGAGGAATGGGTTTTTGTTTATTGAATAACATTGCTATCGCCGCTCGACATGCGCAGAAGGCGTTAGGAATAGGAAAAGTTTTGATCGCAGATTGGGATGTTCACCACGGAAACGGCACTCAGGATATTTTTTATTCGGACGGAACCGTGATGTTTTTCGACACACACCAGCATCCATTATATCCCGGCACTGGAGATGCGTCCGAGACAGGCACCGGTCGAGGTTTAGGTTGTATTCATAACAATCCATTCCCGGCTGGCTCGGGAAGGAAAGAGCTATTAGGAGTGTTCGAGGATCGACTTGTGAAGGCAGCTAGTCGTTTCAAACCTGAACTGGTTCTGGTATCCGCAGGGTTCGATTCACGAGAAGGTGATCCGTTGGGTCAGTTCAAGCTGACAGATGAGGATTTTTCGGATCTCACGCGAGTCGTGATGAGTGTCGCCAAGGAGCACGCCGATGGCAGGCTGGTGTCGGTTTTGGAAGGAGGATATAACATCGAAGGTTTAGCAAGTGCGGCGAGCCATCACGTCAGAACATTGATGACATCAGGAACGGTTAAAGAAAAAGCCTAAAAGCGGCTTGAAAGGAGTGGGTTGATCTCTTAGGGTTGCTGGAGAATTTGATATGCGCAAAGCTTTTTTAATCATTGCTATAATCGGGTTGATCGCTGGGTTCGCCGGCGGTGCCAACCCTTATTTGTCTGGGACAGGGAAAGCCATTTTTGGAGTGTTTTTCATCTTTTTCTTCATCTCCCGACTTTTGGATGGGATTGATGATAACGCAAAAGCATGACCCCATTGGGAATCATCATTTGAAAGAAGCCCATCCTAATCCCAATTAGGGTGGGTTTTTTGTTTTAAAAATGGAACCCGCCGACTGCGGAAAAGGCCGTTTCAGGCGAACCACTGAGGATAGCGGATCAGTGAGGCGACCCCTCACTCGCAGGCGGG
>SXQI01000162.1 GCA_005793025.1 Verrucomicrobiales bacterium | reverse complement strand
TTGATCGACAATCGAACCCAAGAAATCCAAATCTCCAAAACCCAGATTGTTCAGCTTTGTCACCGTCAACGTGGCGTGGGAGCGGATGGGGTGATGCTGCTGATTCCTTGTGCCTCGGGCAAAGCCGAATGGGCTTGGCAATTCTTCAATAGCGATGGGAGCACGGCAGAAATGTGCGGCAATGGGGCACGTTGTTTCGCGAGGTTTATTCAGAGAGTAACCGGATCTACGGGCTCCACCACTTTTGAAACGGGAGCCGGAGTCATCACCGCAACTTACCAAGGTGACCGAGTCTCCATCGATTTGATCCCTCCAAAGAACCTTCAACTGAACGCTGAGGTTCTGATCTCTGGCGAAGTCTTTGCTGTCCATTCACTCAATACCGGGGTGCCTCACGCAGTGTTGTTCGTGCAAGACGCGGATGCAGCGATGGTCCAAGAATTGGGTGCCAAAATCCGGTTCCATGACGCATTTGCACCTCGCGGTACCAATGTGAATTTCGTGCAAATACTAGGCAGCAATAGCATCCGTGTTCGAACCTACGAACGCGGAGTCGAAGGGGAAACCTTGGCGTGCGGAACGGGAGTCACTGCATCGGCTCTCATCGCTTCCCGATTGCATCAATTAACTTCACGGCTTCAAGTTCAAGTTCAGGGTGGCGATATGCTTGAAGTCCGGTTCGAAGAGACGGAAGGCAATTTTTGCAACGTGAGTTTAACAGGCCCCGCCGACTTCACATTCGACGGAACAACTGAACTATGACGGATTGCGGGATTCATGCTGCAGCCAACCATCGCTAACGTTGGGGGTTAGTGAATTACGATCAATACTTTGCCAATGTTGGGTAAACCTTGCTCAGAAAAAATCATAGAGCGAATCCAGTCCCAAGTGCTGCAGGTATTTAGCAGCTATCTTTTCGAGCGATTCGGATGGGCCGATCGTAATCCAGTCATCCACACTGCCTCGAAAGCAGTAACGTTCGGGCGTGAATATCCGGTGACCCGAGTCCGAAAGAATGAATCTCAACACAGCTTGGTAATTGGCGAAACGCTCTCGTAATTCTCTTTTCTCGGCAAGGGTTGCCACTGAAAACATTGGGCTGAAACTCAAAACCTTTTCAATCTCACTGGAGCACTCGAAAATGGTGAGTGTTTTTCCGCTCACCTCGATTTTGTAAAGATTCGCGGAATCCTTTTTTTCGATCTCTTGTTTGATGAGGGCTTTCTCAGAGTCTTGAATAAGCTTCGGCTGTTCTCGGCGGAGGAAGACTTGGCCACGCACCGACTCGTAGATTTCAAACCCTTTCGGGATCGATTCGGCTAGCGAACCGTCACGATTTCTCGAAAAGTAATATTGCACACCTCCTCCGTTTTTTCGGCCGACCCTTAGAAAGTAGGTTTGACCGCAGCGATTGGTATGTGTGATTGGTCTGCTCGTTCGCATACTTTGACGGTTCGTTCGAGTCAGTCTAGTGGCATCCCGAATCCGAGGGCATTAATGGCGTCTCGAAATGTTTTTTCCTTGTCCATCAGCACGACGAGTCCGCGATCGCCACTTCGTTCACAGAGTTTTCCAGCTCGAGAGTCGCGGGCGATAATGTCGGCGATCTCCGTTGAGAGACACTCGACCAGAAGTGCGGTTCCCTTGCACAGACAGGCAGATCCTAGCTTTTGTGTGGTAGCGATGAACCCCTCGACGGTTTGCGGCAAGGGTTGAGGGTCGCAGGCGATCAATAACGCTCGAAATTCGCTAATACGAGCCCCTTTTTCGATGGATTTAAGGGCCTTGGATTCGTTCAAGACCCAAACGGCTTTGCTTTCACGATCAGCGAAATTCGAGAATAAAAAAACTTCGTCGGTAGATAGCTCACCATTTTCGACCCTGATCTTCTTGTTGGAAAGCACGGTCAGGGACACGCTGGGCTTTTCTTGGACAGGTTCATAACTATCGGCGAGTCCAAGTATATACGCCCCGAGCGGAGTTAATCTAATGTAGCGCAGACCATCGTAACGACTCAGGAATATGATGTCATCCGAGATTGACTCGCAATTGTGGTCAACTCTGGCTCCGTTGGGATTTTCATAGGCAATATCCACAATCCCAAGGGGAGCAGCATATTCAAATAAAAGACAGAGCAGATACCGGTCTTGGAGGAGATGCCATCCACTGATTACATACTCCCCGAGGGCACCGTATTGTGGATCAAGAATGTACAACCCTTCGCAATCGCGGGTGACTTGAAATTCAAAGCCGGCAGCGCGCATAAAGCGGGAAAACTCCATGGTTGCCACCCACCGTCCGACGGGACATTTTGAGAGTACAGCAGCTATCGCTTGCCGCCTGTTCGCTGGAGGGGTGAAGTGTCGCCTTGCCTTCCCATTTTGACCTTTGATCATCTCAATGCGACTAAACTCATCAAACAAGGTGTTGGTTCGCCATGAATTCCAGATTTCGCGAAGAACTTCGGCCGGGGGTGCTTCGAGACCGTTTCGACCGGCCTTGGTGAGGGAAAGTTTTTCGTTGCTTACAGACGCTAATTTCGCTGTTTGAACGAGGAGGAGCCAGGAAAATCCTTTTATCGGCCCAATTACTGGATCCCACTTATTCTCCGGCTCGGTCAGAGGAAAAAAATCCTTCTCACGGAAGAAATCATAGAGCAGCGTTGTGGTGGCTTTGGAGGGAGCTAGCGTTTTAGAACTAACAGATAGTTTATTCTGGTCGATCAAACGCAAAGTTGTTCTTAGGTCTTGAAAAGCAGCCCGTTCAGAATTCCTTTGGATCAGAGGCATCTTTTTGCACGTATAAACCCTCATCTCTGTTTTAGAATCCCAGCAACTCGATGTCCATTCCCTAGGCAACTCCTTGGGCAAGTCAGCTAAGGTCGCCAAATGGGTTGGGGTTGGCTTTGGAACGAATGCCAAAAGCCGTTCACGCAAGTCGGCTGGGACGGTCATTTGACTATCGTAGCCCCTGACTTGATGGATTAAGATGCTTAGCAACGTTGGGGATTCATCCCACTGATTCTTTCCGGCAGTTTTGAAGGCTGGGAGTGCTCCGTATTTGGCTGCAAATGCCTGTTGGTTGAATTTCCCATCCGTGGAATGAACAGACTCCGCGACAGCTGATTGATCGAGCGGCTTCAGTTGTTTCCAAATCCCCTCCAAATTGGGACCCAAGATGTGTTGTTGAATGGCGTTGACGAAATCGCTTTTACGTGTCGGTTTCAAGAGAGGAACAGGAATAAGTTTTAGCATTTTCTTCAGATCCTCGACCCCACGAAGGTTTAGGAATCCACGCAGGGATGAATCAAAAGTAGGGTATTGGAAAGTGTTCATTTGTTGTTTACGAAAACAAAAACTGGCTCTGACAGCAATGAAGGAAAAACTAACATGCGCGCCAATGCACGCTGGGGGTAGCGTAAAGAATATTGTGTAAAAGGTTAAAGCGGGCGTGAACTCCAGTGGGTGTTCATTCGATTAAAAACGCTGAAAAGGATTCTTTCACAGGACTGACGGGTCGTAAAGCTGCACATGGTTCTGATGCGTCTCC
>SXQI01000161.1 GCA_005793025.1 Verrucomicrobiales bacterium | reverse complement strand
GATCCAAAGCAAGTAGGTTCGGGGCTGTGCCTTTGATTCGTTGACCTTCTTTTCGTTTTTGTCGGGCTTATTTTCTTCAGACATCTAAATTAATAATTAGTGAACACGCTACCATCAATAGGCTGGAACCGCAACCGTTGGTTCGGTGTTCATCGCTCTAAACAGTTTCTGAATCACAAGAGGGCCGGTGCCATTCCCAACGCAGGAACTCGGTAGTTTGAGGTGAAACTTTGTAGGGATCACTGACACCAATCGATTCTACCCAGACGATTGATCCGTTGGTTTGAGCGACCACGACTAGTTCTCTTCGGAGGGCAAGGGGAGTTTTTGAATTTACAAATATATCCTGCAGTTTCGTTGGTTTTTCCATGCCGATGCGATGAAACCTGTCGCCGGGTCGCCAGTGGCGTAGAACGAGGTCTTTAGGAACCATCTGTGCATCAAACCAAGCTGGATGGCTGGTAAACCCGTCTGGTGGAGTAGTGGAACGGTTGACGGTTAGTTCCCAATCGTCAAAAAAGGCTCGGGTGCGATCGCCGTGGAGGTTGAGAGATTGTGTAGTTGGGTTGTATGCTAGCTCTTCCTCCAAAGTTTCAGCACAAACTAGCTCTCCATCCGCTGTCCGTCGGATGGATAATTGACCTGTCGCGAGGGTAGGAATATCGGAATGACTCAGGAGGTGCTCGATCAAATTATGCGTCGGCTTCAAGCCCTTTTGGATCAAGGCGTTATGGATCACTTCTCGCTGTAATGCTGGGTGAAGTGAGACAAACTTTGGATTCCGCGTTGTCAGCCATGATTCCGCTTGTTGAGTGATCAAATCTTGTTGTTCAGCAAGGAGTTGCGTGAATCTGATCGTTAGCTCAGCCAATGGTCTACGTGAGGCCGTTTGCAAGAGCGGGAGCACCCTGTGCCGAATCATGTTGCGCTCGATGCCAATAGCTTGGTTCGAGGAATCTTCTCTGTAAGCGATGTGTTCTTCTTGAGCGAAAACAACCAATTCCTGCCGAGAAACTTGGAGGAGTGGCCGGATGAGTTGGATCGATTTGTCCGATGGGGATGGGCTGCGGGGACGCATTCCGTTTAACCCGGATCCCCAAACCCCTCGCAAAACCCTCATCCAGAATAGTTCCACTTGATCATTAGAATGGTGTGCCAGAACGATCCTATCGCACTCCTGAATCCTAGCGATCCTTGCCAAGAATTGATGCCGAAGTTCGCGCCCCGCCATTTCTAAGGAGAGGTTGTTCGCTTTGGCGAAGCCTTGGACATCCCCCGCTTCTCCACGAAACTCGAGACCCAGTGAATTGGATTTCTCTTCGACGAACATTGCGTCGAGATCGCTTTCCGAACCCCTGAGGCTGTGGTTGTAATGCGCGACCACTAGTCGCCATGAATACTCAACTTTTAGGCGGTTTAAAAGATTGAGTAGCACCATCGAATCCAACCCTCCTGACACGGCAAGAATCAAGGTGGATTTTGGTGGCAAAAGCTCCTCGATCTGGCAAACGGTCCTTAGCTTATTAAGCAGATCCGACACTTCACTGACTCTAAGCGCGTGGACCTCGCATGCCGACCAAAATCGAACAGTCTTGGATCGGGTGGAACGAACCGTGGGAAACTAGGTGATGCGTGCTGCTGGACCGGACCATTTGAGGATCGACTTGCTCTCGGCACCAAGCCATTGCTCGATGACTCCCGCATAGAGGGATCGAAAATCAGTGGTAAACTTCAAATCGCCGTTCTTCAGGTTGTCGGGCGCTAGGTCGGGTGCCATTCCATGCACGCCTTGACGCAATTTCGAACCAACCATGAACAGGGGTGCTGCAGCGCCGTGATCGGTTCCGCCGTTGGCATTTTGTTTCACGCGTCTGCCGAATTCGCTAAACGTCATCAACATTACTCGGTCGAGATTTCCTTGAGCTTTAATATCTTCGTTGAAAGCCTTGATCGCCGAGCCAAGTTCCCCAAGCAAGCGGTCGTGACTCCCACTCTGGTTGGTATGCGTATCATAGCCACCTTGTGAAACGTAAAAAACTCGGGTCGGTAACCCTCCTCCGATTAGTCGAGCAACCAGCTTGAGTTGATTTGATAAAGCGGATACGGGGTAAGGAACGCGGTTCAGGGAACTTTTGTTCAGGGCACGAATGCGGTCGCTACTCACTTGGGCATCAAGTGCAGTTCGTTCAAGAAAATCCAACGGGCTTTGTTGGGTGGCAAATGCACCGGCAACGGCTCCAACGGTTCCGCCGGTATTCTGTTCTCCTCCGCTATCCAACATGTCGGGTCGGTTCAGGTGTCGATAGAAGGATTCTCCGCTTGCCATGTTGCCTTGAGCAGGGTCGGTATCCGCAAACCGGTAAGTTTCGGGTTGTTCAAGACTGACTCCGAGTGGTTTTGGACCTGCGAAGGATTGGGGAGACTGACGTCCGACGCTGACTCCGACAGTGGGTTCTGCTCCCGCGCAGGCATGATCAAAATACCGACCTAACCAGCCGTGTTTTTCATTAATCTCTGACGCGCTGGCGGTTTGCCAAATCTCGGTCGAGCGGAAATGTGAACGGTTGGGATTGGGGTATCCTACGCCTTGCCACACGGCTAATTGGCCCGAGGCGTGCAAGTCTTTCAACCCGGTCAAGGCAGGGTGCAAACCGACCTCATCATTGAGTTTCAACACTTGAGGTGCTCGGATGCCAAGATTTGGACGCGCCTTGTAATAGTGGTCGTTTGTGAACGGGACCACGGTGTTGAGACCGTCGTTGCCACCTGCCAATTGAACGAGAACCAAGATATTGCGACCCATTGTTGCGGCTGCTGGATCAGCATGCAGTGTGGTAATGGTGCGGGATAAAAAAGCTGGGATTGTCCAACTGAGGGATCCTGCGAGGAGTGAACCTTGCAAAAACTCGCGACGAGTTTTTAGGCTGAGAGAATTGTTCATGGAGTGAAAGGGTTCAGAATGGTTTACGGCGTGAGCAAGGATTTGGATTAGGTCAGTTGAAAATCAGGAGTGGACATCAGGAGTCGGATGGCGTGGAGGATATCGGTTGTATCGAGCGGGGTGCGGCTAGCCAAATACTCTCGAACATTGGCCCGTTGCTTTTCCCGTAGCGGCGTTTGGAATAAGCGAATTTCAAGAGTGCGGAGCAGGTGCTCTGGATCGACCCAGTCCTCTTCCTCTAGCCAAGAATCAAGTCGAACGGCCCCGGCGAGGGGAAGGCGCCTAGGTTGATTTGGGCCTTTTTTTGAGCGGTTGGCAGCGTAATTTAGGGGGTTTTCTCCAGAAACTAAATACTCGGCTGAATTGTAACGGGTGAGCAAATTGTTTGTTGTGATCCAAGCAAGTCCTCCATCCCAACCTTTCACATTTGGGGGTGCGAAAAGCTCCTGTCCCATCAGACGAAGCAGGTTGTTGGTGGCCTCGGCGGGTGGAAGTTCTCGCTGCAGGACACGGGCGGAGTTAACTACCCAAAAGACAGGACTTTTTACCTGCTGTCTCATTACTGTCGTCGAATAAAACTCCTCGGATAGGAACACGGTTCGTAACCAAGGTCTGATTTCCTGTTTGTGGCGGATGAATTCCGTGGCAAGGGCTTTACCTAATTCGTCCGAAGGAGAGTTTCCCACAAAAAAATGCCACAACCGATTTGTGATGAATGCTGGCGCGGTAGGTTGGGAGACAACCAGTTTTAAAACGTCATCGCCTGCCCAATTGCCACTCTGCCCTAGAATCGTTTTTGTCCCGGAATCATGCCACCGTGGCCGAACGACAAAACTTTGGTCGTTACGTTCGTAAGCCCATCCTGTGAAAGCTCTCGCAGCTTCTGTTACATCTCTTTCAGTGTAATGTCCCTCCCCGAGTGTGAACAACTCCATGACCTCCCGGGCGAAGTTTTCATTGGGATTCTCCTTGCGGCTCTGACCTTGGTCGAGCCAAACCAACATTGCTGGATCCTTGGCAACCTCTGTCAATAACGCCAACCATTCCCCAGCTCCTTGGCGACGAAAAAGATCGTTCTGCTTCCACATGAGGTATGCATCTTTTACTTTCTGCACACTCGTCGCAAAATGCCCGTGCCAAAATAAAGTGAGTTTTTCTTGCAACGGGTGCGGAGAGCTTACCATCCGGTTCAACCACCAGTGGCGTAACTCTGTCATTTGCTCTCGCTCGGTGCGGCGTCTGACTTTTTGCAATTCTTTGCGTTCCTCAGGCGTTGCGTCTCGAAATTGGCGTAATTCCTTGGCTCGATCAGAATCAGGTTTTGTCCATTCAGGGGCAGGAGTCAAATCTGGGTGTCTATCATAGTGCACGAGTTGATCGACCGCGCTCTCCAAACCCAAAGCTGCCAATCGGTGAATTTCCTTGGGATGCCCACCAAAACCAGCACGATTCAACAAATGAGCCGCCGAAGCGAATCCCCATTGAGAATTTGGGAGAGGTCGTAACATATTCGATTAAGACGGAGACAGGCCACGAAAGGTTTCGCATGCGTGTCGGCTTATTTTTCGAAAACCGTATTAGGGAACCAGAGGATTGGCGAGGTTTTCGTGTTTTTGTCCGACCTTGCCTTCAGAGACGCTTTCATTTATTCCAAACCTATGTCACGCCCATTTTTCCTACGGCTTTTGATGGTTTTGACGTTTGGGGTGATGTTGCGATCAATCGCAGATCCCGTTGCCCTGATTCGCGTCGGAGAACCTTGGAAGTTCATTCCGGCAGCGGAAGAATCACTGTCCGGAGTGGTTGAAGGTTCTATCCCTCCATGGATCAAAAGTTTCGACTACGACACGACCCGATGGGCGACCGGCATCTCGGGGTTCTCAACCTCCGCATCACAGTTCACTCCAATTCCGATGGTTGGAGGAACCAATGGCATGGTCCAATTCCGTAAGCTGTTCTTGGTTGATAACCCTGAGCAAATAAAATTGCTGAGCTTGCGTGTGGAGTATCTCAACGGTTTCGTGGCGTGGCTTAACGGGGTCGAGGTAGCACGAGTAAACGTGTCTCCGGTGGCGGGATTGGTTCCAGCGTTTTCCCAACCGTTAACCAATTATTATTATCATCCCGTTGAGGAAATTGACCTTTCAACAAACGCAACCTTGATGAGACCCGGAACGAATCTTCTGACGATTCAATATCATGCCGGCACCCCATCCTATCCTTCGGTGAGGTTGGTTCCAGAGTTGTTCGCGAACTTTACCCGAGCTCCGGTGCTGCTCAACATGTCCAGCAATCAAGTGCTTTTGCACTGGAAAACAAGCTTGGCAACAACCGGGATGGTCGAGGTGCTCAAAGCGGGAAACCTCCAAGCCCGGTTTCCTACTCCTGAATCAGGAACTAATCATTACGTGTTGCTGACAAACTTGGCTCCGGGAATTTCTTACGACTACCGGGTCCTCAATAAGGTTGGAAGCACTGAGGTAATTTCGCCTTTTTATTCGTTTCGAACGTTTACGAGTTCAAACTCACCCGTGCGGTTCACGGTTTTCGGCGATACTGGTTATGGTTATTTGCCACAGTTCATGGTCGCGAAACAGGTGCAAAATCTGAAGGCGGACCTTGTGCTTCATTTAGGGGATCTCATTTACCCCTACCTAGTGGACGAATTATTGGATCTTCGGATTTTTAGTGTCTATGGGGCTTTCAATAACTCAATTCCCTTTATGCATGCGCCAGGGAATCATGATTCATACAATTCGGGGCGGGGTGTGTATCGCAATCTTTTCCGACCTGAAACTCGTGCAACCGATGGAAAAGGCCTGTTCAGTTCCTTCGATCATGGGTGTGTGCATTTCGTCCAGCTTGATGCGGACACTGATGCGGGTGCGCGCTATGAATTTGGATCAGAACAATATCGTTGGTTGGAAAACGACCTAGCGAATACGCAGAAACCTTGGAAGATTCTGTTCTTCCATCACGTTATGCGATCTTCGAGTGCGCATCAATATGACGATTATAATCGTGATGGTATTTCTGATTTGAAGGCATTGCAGCAGAGCATTGGTTTTCTTGCATCAAAATACGGTGCTCAACTTGTGATGACATCTCACGACCATAATTACGAACGGTTTTCCCCAGTAGATGGTGTTATCTCGATTGTGAGTGGTGGTGGGGGTGCAGGACTTTATTCAATGCAGCCCCGCACTCCAGCTAGCAGTCAATTCTGGTCTCGATACCACTGTCTCGATGTTCAGGTCGATGAAAACAAGCTTATCGGGCGAGCATTGGATTTCAGTGGGAATGTATTCGACGAGTTCACCGTTCATCGGACTCCGCCCCTTCCGCGAGAATACAATTCGGTCTGGGCAACACCTGGGTTCCCAGGACAAACCGCGAACGATTCAGATGGAAATGTTGTTGGCCAACGTTTCACCTTGTCTGGGGCACCTGTGCCGACCGCAATGGGTCGGTTCTCCGGACTGGGCGAGGCTTATTTCAACAATGATGCACAATTCCTTTATGTCGGCTTCGCCAGAACAATGCTCCAAAACGAACAGTCGGTTTTTGTGTTCCTACAGAATCCTTCCCGAACCGGTGTGACGTCGCTCAGGAGTCTCGGCAACGGTCTTGTAGATCCGCAGTTGGAGGGGGTCGATGGCTTAGATTTTTTGGAGAATCTTGGTTTTACAAATTTTTCACCAACCGTGGGGTGTATCTTCGGAAACGAATTTGCTGATGGTCAGGCGCGCAATTTAACACGTTCCCCAACCCTTTTCCAACCGGGGCAAGGTGTTTTCCTCTTAGATGCTGGCTTTACAGATGTCCCCGGCATCAAGCTTCAACAGTTTAATCGATCGCCTCAGTTGAATACGGAACGTGAAGACGAAAACGCGGATTTTATTCAGGTGGCAATCCCATTGAATTCTTTGGGGTTGCATCCTGGCCAAAGGATTAAGGTCGGGGCGGTTGTGGGTTTGCCCACCGTGAGGACCAGTTCTGAACAACAAACGCGTGACATCGATACTGCATATCTCGGATCAGGTTTATGGGGTTCTGAATCGGAAAAGGCGTTGCTTGCACCACTCTCCATCCGGTTGGCAACTGATCCTCAATCGTCCGATGGTTTAACACTTCGGATCGAACGGGTTGGAGATGCAGGGATCGAGGTCTTCTGGTTGACAGAACCAAGCCGCGTTTACACCCTCCAGTTTACGGATTCGCTCACTAAGCCATTCCTAGATCACCCGGGTGCGACTGGGTTACTGCCTAACGATTCAGGATCGATGACCTTTGTGGAGATGCCGGGATCTGGCACTCGGTATTATCGGCTTCTCATGCGCTGAGAGTGTTCGAGGTCGGAGGAGGTTTTAGTGGAGCATTGCCAGACGATTTGGCAGACGAATCAGCTCAGCTTCGAGATCGAGATAAAAACTCAACCTAGTCTGAGTTTCAATCGGGTCGAGGTCTTTCGCCATGAGATAGTAGGTTGCGTAGTGGTTGCCCTCGGATTCCACCAAACTCGCATAAAAAGTTGAAAGCTCAGGATCAATGGTTTCTAAGGCTTGGGCAAGGAGTTGAAACTTTTCACAACTTCTACCTTCAATCAGCGAGCAACAGATCAAATGGTCGATTACTTGATGTCGGACGCCGTTGCGAATGCTCCTCATGAGCCCCGTGATCCACGGACTTTTCTGGGGCTGAGCGAACGGAATCCCTCGCTTTTTAAGGATTCTTAGAACGAGTTGGAAATGTTGCAATTCTTCGATCGCGATCGCATTGAGTTCGTCCACGCGCGGGAACAAATCGTGGTATTTCTCAAGGTTAATCGAAGGAGTGGCGGCTTTCCGCTCGAGATGAGCGTGATCTATCAGGACGCTGGGAAGGTCACCCAAAACTTTGGGTAACCAATCCGGAGGGATTTTTTCGCGGAACAGCAGCATTTTTTCTACTTCGGGTTACATGCACCGGCATGACAGATTTTGGTGAGAAGATATGTTTCTCCAGAGTTGACAGCAACATCGGTTTATCCAAGCCTTGATCCCTCGATGGTTGATAGTGACGAGGCAGGCCTTAATGATTAGGCCCGATCGCACCCTGTTCGAAATAGTCTCTTTTATGCCAATACAAGTACGTAATGCTGCGGAATGCAAATTTGATGTGATGTCTTTAGGCGAATGCATGGTTCGCCTTTCGCCTCCGGGTCATGGTCGGATTGAGTTTGCAAAAACTCTGGATGTCGATGTTGGCGGTGGAGAATTCAACGTTGCCTATGCATGTGCGAGGTTGGGTTTGCGCACTGGGTTCGTGAGTAAGCTGCCGGACAACTACGTCGCTAAGATTGTGATTAATCATGCCCGTGCAATGGGGATGGACGTTTCCAACGTGGTCATCGAAAGATTCGACGGGGTAGGGCGCAAAAACAGGGTGGGGTTGAATTTTACCGAGGTTGGTACTGGCGTCAGGGCCAGTGTGACGATGTATGACCGAGGCAACTCTTCGGCGAGTAACATGAAACCCTCGGACATCGACTGGAAGAACCTTTTTTCCAACGAAGGGGTTCGCTGGTTGCACACGGGTGGGATTTTTACATCCCTCTCAGATAATTGCGCTTCAACAGTCACCACCGCACTGAAAGCAGCAAATGAGGCCGGAACGATCACGAGTTACGACCTTAATTTTCGTTCGAAACTTTGGAGCAGTGAGAAAGCCATCGCAACGACGAAGAACATCATTAACAACGTTCAAGTGTTGATCGGGAACGAAGAAGATTTTCAAAAGGTGCTGGGATTTGAGGTCGAAGGCACCGACGCCAACCTTAAGGAATTGCCTGTCGAGAATTATAAACGAATGGTCGAGAGAGTTGTGGAAGCTTATCCGCACATCAAAGCAGTCTGCACAACGCTAAGGGAAGTTAAGAGTGGTTTGATTAACAATTGGGGCGGGATTCTTTATTATGACGGCCAGTTTTACGAAGCTCGTCAGTTTAAAGATCTCGAGATCGAGGATCGCGTTGGCGGCGGCGACGGTTTTTCGAGCGGGATTGCCTATGGTTTCACCACGGGAATGACTCCGCAAGAAGTCGTAGATTTTGGCGCGGCGCATGGTGCGATGTTACAAACCACACGAGGTGACACTTCGATGGTGACCTTGGAGGAAGTTACCCACGTGATGAAGGGCGGGAGCGCACGGATTCAGCGTTGAGTTGCTGTTAATCTTTCAACAAAAAGCACCGGTTCCTTGCGGAGCGGTGCTTTTCGTTTTTTAAGATGGAAGGATCGGTGCTGTGCTGGTTTTAAGATCCGGCATAAAAGGCGTCGACTTTTGCCGACACGTCCTTGTAGCCGATGTCCACTTCGTAAATCTGTTTGAATTGGTCCATGGCTTCCTCTTTACGACTCATCTTTTCGAGCACACAACCCAGCATGTAGATCAGGTGTTTTTTTTCCTCGTCGAACACCGCTTTTTCTTTCAGCGCGTTCTGAAATGTGCGGGCAGCTAAGTCGTTCATGTTGCGTTTGGAGAACGCTTGCCCAAGGTAATTCATCGCTTGAAGGCGACGGTTCGGATTCGATTGGGCTTTTTGTAGTTCCTGAATCGCCTCGCCGATTTTGCCATTTTCAAAATATAAGACACCCAACTCAAAGCGAAGTTGAAGGTCGGTGGGATATCGTTCCACTCGTTTTTTAGCGACATCTAACACCATGTTTCCACGCTGCTCTTGAAGGGCTTTTGACTGGCTTTCATGATCCTCCGCTTGAGGGTCCAACGATGCGATTGTTTCATCTAGTTGGCGGATGCGGAGATCCGAAAGAGCCCGTTCGATGGCTGGATCCACTCCTTCGTCTAGGGTTTGAATCCTTTCGTAATAATTGATCGCGTTGCTCCAATCTTTCCGCTGTTTGTAAAGTTCAGCGACGGTTCGCAGACGCTTTAAATCATTGGGTTCTTCGATGAGTTTTTGTTCGTGTTCTCGGATGAGGCGAAGCGCGGTATCCTCATCTTTAACCTCACGATTAGATTGCTCCAACGACACCGCCTCCTCCTTATCCTTTAGCAGGTCTCGGTAGGAGGTCGCCGTTGTGCCGATCTGATCGTAACGGCCTTCCACCATGGTTCGTTGCGCGGCGAGATTCTTGATGAGTTGAGATATTTCTGGATCGTACGGGGTGATCTTGAGCAATTCTTCGTAGATGGTTTCAGCGCGCTTGATGTTTCCCAGACGAGTCAGAGCGTCTGCTAAGCGCAAGGCGAGTTCCCGATCCTTCGGTGAAGATTTCATCGCAATTTCTAGCGAAAGAACCGCGGTCTTTGGGAAATCTAACGCTAGGGCAGCTTCGGCGATTATTTTGTGAGCTGCGGTGCTATTGGGATTCTCATTGAGGACTTGTTCGCAAATCGTTAATGCCTCAGTCGGGTTGTTCCGGAGCACAACGTGGGCTTTTGCAATTTGCGGCGAACTGCCCGCCGTGCCGATCATTTTTTTAAAGAAACCTGAACCTGCCCCATGTTTTTTGAACTGAACGGCTCGCAAGGCCTCTCTGCATTCGTAAAAAGCGGGCTCATCGGTGAGAACCTGACCATAAATCGCGATGGCGTAGTCCCAGTTGGCCTTGTTCATGGCCACATTCCCCTTCTCGTAGAGGTCGCGTTGTGGACGATTCACTTGGGTGAATGTTTTTTCTGGCATAGGACAATACGGTCGTTTCGCTCAATAACACACAAGGGTCACTATTGCTCTGCCTTTTCTCAGGCCGGTCGGCAGTTTAGTGACCTTCCTTCTTGGACTCATTAAACCGGCGTGACACTCAAACAATCTACGTCTGCAGCGTTTTCGTAAACAAAAACCGCT
>SXQI01000160.1 GCA_005793025.1 Verrucomicrobiales bacterium | reverse complement strand
GTGTGTTGGGACGTAGGTTGTGCTGATTTCGACGGATTCGGCGTTCAGCAGGATTCGGAGCACTTCGACATTGTGGGGTGTTGGCTCGGGTGCAGCAGGTTTGAGAACGAATTTGACTCTTCTACTCGGCTGAAGGTTACCTTCACGACGCAGGTTTCGACCGCGAGCTATTTGTTCAAATTTCGCCTCGACCCACTGCTCGTCCGTTTCATCGAGAACATAGTGTGCCTTAAACTCCTCATCGAAAGGCTTGGGCCAATGGGCATAATTAATGGTTTTTCCACCCTGATCCTGTGGTAAATCCGCATTAAACCCAAGGCCATGCCAAAGTTCCTCGGTGATGAAGGGCATGAAAGGATGGAACAGCCGGAGCATGTGCGACAAAACAAAATCGATCACCGCCAAGGTGTTCGCTTTGTGCGCTTCGTCTTGGCCGTAGAAGACAGCCTTCGAAGCCTCCACATACCAATCGCAGTATTCGCTCCAGAAAAACCTGTAAAGCGTATTAACCGCTTCACTGAATTTGTATTCGGCCAAGGCACTGTCGATTTCTCGAATGGCTCGATCGAGCCGCAGCAAAATCCACTTATCGTCGCTTGTGAGAAGTGCGGGAACGATTTCCCCTTCTACTGTCCCAGCTTGCATTTGACGGAATCGACAGGCGTTCCAAAGTTTCGTGCAAAAATTACGACCCAACTCAACAAACTGTTCATCGAACAGCACGTCATGCCCTAAAGGTGCCGATCGCATCACTCCAAAGCGTAACGCGTCTGCACTGTACTTGGAAATCAGGTCCAGAGGATCTGGAGAATTTCCAAGAGTTTTGGACATTTTTCGACCTTGTTTATCACGAATGATCCCGGTGAAATACACGTTCTTGAACGGCATTTCTCCTTGGTATTCGTAACCCGCCATGATCATCCTAGCCACCCAGAAGAAGATAATGTCAGGCCCAGTGACAAGATCAGTGGTCGGATAAAATTTCTTGAGTGTTTGGGTTGAATCCGGCCAGCCCATGGTTGCGAACGGCCAAAGCCATGAACTGAACCACGTATCCAAGACATCGAAGTCCTGCTCCCAATTCTCTGGGTCTGCAGGGGGTTCGACTTCGACACGAGGGGCACGGTTTTTAACAGCACCTTCCTGATTTTTTGGATACCAGACTGGAATCCGGTGACCCCACCAGAGCTGACGGCTGATACACCAATCCTGTAAACCAACCATCCAATGATCGTAAACTTTAGACCAGCGTTCCGGATAAAATTTCATCCGCCCCTCGGCAACCACCGATCGTGAAGCCTCAGCACTCGGGTATTTTAGAAACCATTGTTCGCTGAGACGCGGTTCAATAGGCACTTTTTCGCGTTCACTAAAGCCGACGCTGTTGACGTAGGGTTCTTCCTTTTCGAGCAATCCAAGTTCTTGCAGTTTTTCGGAAGATTTCTTGCGGGCTTCAAACCTGTCGAGCCCATCCAATTCGAGGCCCGCTGAAGAATTCATTCGCCCGTTGGAAGCGATGACTTCGATTACTGGAAGCTTATGACGCTGGCCGATTTCAAAATCCGCCTTGTCATGCGCCGGGGTAACCTTGAGCACGCCCGTGCCGAATTCGAAATCCACATAGGCATCACCGATAATCGGAATGAGCTTTTGATCCTGTGGTAATTCGACTGGGATGGGACGCACGACGTGTTTCCCGATGAGATGGGCATACCGACTGTCCTTGGGATTAACGGCCACCGCTGTGTCGCCGGGAATCGTCTCAGGACGTGTGGTCGCAATGGTCAAGAACGTGCCGGGTAACTCCGCTACCTCAACCTTGAAGTAATAGAGAAGCCCCTTCTGCTCGGTCATGATCACCTCCTCATCAGAGAGGGCAGTCTGCGATGCAGGACACCAATTCACCATGCGTTTACCACGGTAAATCAGGCCTTTTTTATAGAGATCAACAAAAACTTTTTGGACGCATTGGGAATACTCCGGATCCATGGTGAACCGTTCCCGGGACCAATCACAGGAAGCTCCCAACTTTTTAAGTTGGTCGATAATGATGCCTCCGTGCTTTTCCTTCCACTCCCAGACCCGTTTAAGAAACTCTTCGCGACCTAGGTCATGCCGAGATTTTTTCTCTTCTTTTTTGACCTTTTTCTCGACCATCACTTGGGTGGCGATTCCTGCATGATCAGTCCCCGGCAACCAGAGAACTTCTTTCCCTTCCATGCGTGCCTTGCGAGCAAGAATATCCTGAATCGTGTTGTTCAGGACGTGGCCCATGTGCAGGATTCCCGTCACGTTCGGAGGCGGGATGACAATTGAGTAGGCCGGCTTATTCGATTGGGGATTAGCCAAAAAGCAGTTGTTATCCAACCAGAATTGATACCATTTCGATTCGACAGATTGGGGCTCGTAGGTTTTGGGAATTTCTAACATGGGAATAGATCCGACTAGACGGAGGGATGGTCAGAACTCAACAGGCGATATTCAAGGCTATCGACGAGAGCCTGTAAGCTGGCCTCAACGATGTTTTCGCTCACCCCGACCGTGTTCCAATCTTCCTTGCCATCGGTGGAGCCGATGAGAACCCGAGTCTTGGCGGCGGTGCCGGTGTCCGAGTTTAAGATGCGCACTTTGTAATCCGTGAGTGAAATATCTGCCAAAGCAGGGAAGAAGCGAACGAGAGCCGCTCTGAGGGCGGAATCGAGCGCGTTCACAGGGCCGTCCCCTTCAGCCACGGTATGGGACTGCTTGTCGCCCACTTGCACCTTCACCGTCGCTTCACAAACGGAACCCTCGCGATCTCTTCTCATCGAGACGTGATACGCTTCAACCCTGAACGGAGCCTCCACATGTCGCAGGGTTTTCCGAATCAACAATGCCAAGGAGCCTTCCGCCGCTTCGAACTCGTAACCTTGGTGTTCGAGAGCTTTGATCCGCGTGAGAATCTCTTTCAACTCGGGAGTATTCGTCGCCAGATCGAACCCCAGCTCGCGAGCTTTCATCACGATATTGCTGCGCCCAGCCAGATCGCTAATCAACACCCGTCGCGAATTGCCTACCAACTCAGGATTCACATGCTCATAACTGTGAACCACCTTGAGAACCGCGTTGACGTGAGTGCCCCCCTTATGAGCAAAAGCGGCTGAACCCACCCACGGCTGGCGTGGATCATGCCGGATGTTCGCGATCTCATCCACAAACTGGGACAAGTCTTTCAGCTTTTCTAGTGCCCCCGGACGCACGCAGGTCCGGTTCATTTTTAGGGATAAATTGGCGATGGCGGTGATGATGTTACAGTTTCCTATCCGTTCACCATAACCATTGACCGTCCCTTGGACATGCGACGCACCGGCTCCCACAGCCGCCAACGCATTGGCAACCCCTAACCCCGCATCGTTATGGGTGTGGATACCGAGCTTTACTCCCACTAATCGCGCCTGAGCAGCCTGCACGACGATCGCAACTTCCGAAGGAAGACAACCGCCATTGGTATCGCAGAGCGTGATAATGTCAGCCCCTGCTCTTTGGGCAGCTTCCCAAGTTGCGAGTGCATATTCTGGGTTATCCTTGTAACCGTCGAATGCGTGCTCCGCATCGTAAATCACATGCTTTCCGTGCTGTTTGAGAAACCGAATGGTGTCCGCGATCATCGCGAGGTTCTCTTCCGCCGTCGTATTCAACACCTCGGTGACATGCAGCATCCAAGTCTTCCCGTAAATGGTGACAACCGGAGTCTCCGCAGCGATCAGTAGCTGGACCTGTTCATCTTTTTCGACTTCGATGTTTTTGCGGCGAGTGGAACCGAACGCGGCCAAACGAGCATGTTTCCAATGATGGTGTTTGGCTTGGGAGAAGAATTCGATGTCCTTGGGATTGCTGCCGGGCCAACCGCCTTCGATAAAATGAACGCCAAAATCATCCAGACGTTCCGCAATGCGCATTTTGTCAGCCACGGAAAAGTTGATGCCTTCACCCTGGCTGCCATCGCGCAGGGTTGTGTCGTAAATTTCAACTTCAGGATTCATAAAGACCGCTCTGAGCGGAACGGTAAGCATAAGTCGCCAACAGCCATAAGCAAAGGTCAAAACCGTCGTCCGGAACTCGTCAAGAGGTCTCGGCAAGATGGTGAGAGAAATAGAAAACTCAAAACAGAACCAACGAGGCGACGCGGACTGAAAGCAAAACCATCAGGCAGCCTCAGGTTTGCGTGGTGGTTTGATTCTACGTTTTGATGGAATGCGCTTTGGAAATTGTGTTTGTGGAGGTTCTGGGCCAAGCAGTTCGTGCACCTCGATTGTGTAGGCTTTCGCCAATCGTTCCAGACTCGAGAGCCGCAAATCGCACTTTCGACCGATTTCGATGAGTTGATAAAACTTGTACGAAAAACCAGAAAGCTCAGAAAACTGCTCTTGGGTAATCCCGTGCAGTTTCCTCAACTCGCGCAATCGCGAAATCAGTCGCTTGCGGATGCTCTCTGCCACATTGGCAGCGTGTCATTGCCCGGCTGAACAAAACACCCGCCTCTCGTAAGTGTTTTACTCTTGACGATTTGAACCGACCATGAGTAAGTCGGCTTTAAATCACGGTTACGGGCGTTTCCAATATGAAAACCATTCACAATTCTTTGGGGTTGTTCGCTCTGGCTTCAGTGCTTCTAGCGACAACGTTAACTTCACTCAACGGTCAGACTTTTCTGACCAATGGGCTTGTCGCGTTTTATCCATTCGACGGCAACGCGTTCGACACTAGTGGCAACGGGCATCATGGCAATGTTCATGGAGCCTTGCCTACTCGAGACCGCTTCGGCGAATCCGGAAAGGCTTACGCATTCACAGGCACTAACACTTACATTTCGGTCAACATCGCAAATATCCCCATTGGTTCAGCACCGAGGACTGTATCGCTTTGGGCGGCAGCTCAACCTGATCCTACTCAAGGAGCACATCTTTTTTCATGGGGAGGCGAAGGAATAAACCGGTCATTTGGTTGTATGAATAACGGTTCACCTTACACTTGGACCGCATCGACATGGGGGAACGAAGTCATCTCGGGGATGGTTGTTGATTCAACATGGCATCACGTCGTTGTTGTCTACGATGGCTCCACACTCTCTCTCACCATGGACGGAGTACTAAAAGCAGCGGGAAGCAGGGCTCTGAATACTCCATTGTCTGTACTCGCAATTGGGTCTTGGATGGACGGGTCGGTGGGTTTCCGCGGAACGATTGATGATGTGCGTATTTATAATCACGCGCTGACCTCGACGGAGATAAGCCAACTTTACGAGCACGAGTCAAAACCATCCAATGCCAGTGACTTGGTGGCATTCTATCCGTTTGATGGCAACGCTGAGGACGCGAGTGGGAATGGCAACCACGGCACGGCCAATAGCGTCACTTACGGGCCTGATCGTTTCGGAGTTCCTAATGGTGCCGTTTCGCTCGCTGGGAATGGCTCGTCGAATGTAAAAATATCCTCCAAAGCACTTCGAGTTCCGGTGGGTTTCACGGTGAGTGCATGGGTAAACTTTACGGCGGGGTTGGGTGCTGTTCATCCTCGCATTTTTAGCACGTCAGGATTTGAGATCGGAACCCAAGGAACGGGATCGGCTCGTGCACTGTGGTTCAATAATTCAATGAAACCGGGTGCCAACCCTACGGTGTATTCCACGACATTGTATTCTGATAAAACCGTCTCATCGGGAACTTGGACCCATGTCATCGGCGTCCGCACTTCGACAGAATTAAAAATGTTCATCAACGGGACATTCGCAGGATCCATCGCGGCTACCGACCCGATAGATTATGCGAGACCGCAGTATGTCACTGACGAAATCGGAGGCAACGCGGGAAGCGAGTCTGATGGTTTTGGCGGCCTGATTGACGATGTGCGCCTGTTCAGGCACCCATTTACTGCGGGGGAAGTTACTGAACTTTACAATGCCGAGGCGCATATTGTTGTTCAACCCCCGGGCACCCTTGTTGCTTACTACCCATTCAACGGAAACGCCAAGGACGCGAGCGGAAATGGCCTTCATGGAACCGCCAGTGGTGTTGGTTTTGTTCCAGATCGATTTGGTGTCGCTGGTGCCGCAGGGTCATTCTCGGGATCTTCCAGTTCGCTTGTCACGATCAACACGACAGCCTTGAACTTATCGCCACCCTTCACGGTCACTGCGTGGGTCAAGTTCGCATCGACCGTGAGCGGGCGCATTCTCAGCACGTCTGGCTACGAATTGGCGATCAACAGCCGACCTGCAGGGATGAACGTGACGGACACAGGGAATAGAGGAAGCGGTGTGCAATCCGCCGCCCCCCTTTCAATCGGGCAGTGGCATCAGGTCGTTGGCGTTTGGACCGCCACTGGCGGGTTCCTCTATACCGACGGCGAATTAGCGGGGACTTATTCTACAACACTCCAACCCGATTACTCGCGAGGTTTTATTCCGAAAATTGGCAGAAACAGCGGGTCATCCTATGATTCCTTTCCGGGCCAGATTGATGATATACGAGTTTACACCGGTGCCCTAACAGCAGCAGAGATTGGGCAAAACTTTGAAAAGGAATCTGGCCTCCGGGTCGGTTTGTTGAAGGCAGTTAAACCTGCGTTCTCGGGCTTATTGGTCGGAACAAAATACCAATTACAGGTTTCTTCTGACTTCGCTGCTTGGATGAACCAAGGCACGCCTTTCACCGCCACCACCAACAGGATGGTTTACCCGCAATATTGGGACGTGGAAAATTGGAACGAACTTTACTTCCAGTTGCAGATTGTACCGTGACGGAACGGGCTCTCTCGCTCCCCGGATTTGTCAGTAGATGATGGCTAAGGACGGTCTCACTGCGGTTTTTATCCAGTGGGCCGTCTGCGTCGTTTCCGATGCCTCTAGGGCAACCCAGAGGTTTTCAACTTCGGAACTTGGAGAAAGCAGATTCTGATCGGGTCGAACGAACCAAACCTTCGTACTTTTGAGCAAAAACGCTTGTCACTCTTTGCACGCGTGGTTTAACAAAGGGGAGTGCGAAGGAAACAGCTTTTTGGAAGTCCGCTTTATTTGGCTCGTTGCAAATCGATCTTGAAACACTGACACCCACAAACTTGATGAGGTTCATTTACAATCTGCTGTTCCTGTTCTCTTTCCTGCTGACCGCACCATTTTACTTTTTTAAAATGTGGCGTAGAGGGCATTGGAAGCGCGGGTTTTGGCAGCGTTTTGGTGTTTTTGATACCCCTATCAAAGCTGCAGTCAGCAACCGGAATTGCCTTTGGATTCACGCGGTCAGTGTGGGCGAAGTCAACCTCGCCACCCAACTGATCCGTTCTCTGGAACGGCATGCACCTAACCTTAAGCTCCTTGTTTCAACGACAACGTCCACGGGGATGTCGGAACTCAAAAAGAAGCTCCCGACTCATATTATAAAAGTCTATTTTCCAATCGACTGGCCGATGTTCATCAATCGTGCCCTTCGGGTGGTAAATCCCGAAGCCATCGTGCTGGTGGAGGCTGAGATCTGGCCTAATTTCCTTTGGAAAGCTCAGTCGAGGGGGATCCCTGTTTTTTTGATTAATGCCCGGATGTCGGAACGCTCGTTTCAACGTTACCGACGTGCTCGGTTCCTTTTTGGCGGCATTTTCGCCTCTTTTGCAGGCGTGGGAGTCCAAAACGAGGAAGACGGCCAGCGGATGATCACTCTGGGGTGCAGACCAAGAAAAGTTAAAGAGCTTGGAAATCTTAAGTTCGATTCAGCGAAGTTGGACGAAAGACCCGCTTTCAGCGTCGGGGATATTTTTCGACAGATCGCGGTGCCTGCCAATCCCATGGTCTTAGTGGGTGGCAGCACCCATGAAGGGGAAGAGGCAATTCTCGGAGAGATTTATGTCCGACTTAAAAAGGTATTTCCGAACTTGTTTTTGGTCGTGGTTCCACGTCATTTTGAACGTAGTCAGGATGCGGGTCGGGATTTGAAAAAATCGGGAGTCAGACCCGTTTTCCGGACGGAGGTTTCGATGCAGAGTCAGTCAAATCCAGGGGAGTTCGACTGCCTTGTTGTGAACACAACGGGTGAACTGCTTCAGTTTTACGCGTGTGCGTCCCTAATTTTTATCGGTAAAAGCCTTACAGCCAAAGGAGGGCAAAACCCGTTGGAGCCGGCGTCACTCGGCAAAGCCATTGTGTTTGGGCCGAACATGCAAAATTTCCGATCCATCACCGAATCATTGGTGGGAGCAGGCGGTGCGAGACAGGTTGCGGATGCTGTTGAATTAGAGTCTGTGATGTTGCACCTCCTTGCGAACGAACAGGCACGCAACGAACTCGGCCAAGCCGCCATGAAAGTCATCACTGAAAACCAAGGGGCTGTTGAACGGTCGGTCCAAATGATTCTGAAACCATTGCGGAAAGATGATGTGTTTCTGAGCCCGTCGCCTGACGCAAAAAAGAGGGTTTAAGATCTGAAGCGAAGATCGAACTTAGGTCAAAATTCTTCGACCTTCGTCGAGGAAGATTCCCTTGAAATTCATCTCCAAGGCTTGCGGGTTGGAGGCTTTCGACAAGGCTTCTTTCTCTGTAATTCGACGTTCTTTGACGAGCTCGAAGAGGTCTTGATTAAAGCTTCTCATCCCATCATCCATGCCGGTTTCAATCGCGGCTCCCAGTTTGTCCAATCGGTTTTCTTCGATCAACTTGCGGACGGTGGGCGTATTGAGCATGATTTCCTGTGCGGGAGTCACCCCTCCAGAAACTGTCGTTACCATGCGCTGACAGACCACCGCTTTCAACGTGCCTGCGAGTTGCCTGCGGATTTGCTCCCGTTCTTCGGCTTTAAAGAAATCTAAAATGCGGCCCACGGACTGGGCACTATTCGTGGTGTGAAGGGTTGAGAGCACTAAATGGCCTGTATCGGCAGCACTGATCGCCGCAGCAAAGCTGGTTGAATCTCGCATTTCTCCGATCATGATAACGTCTGGATCCTGACGGAGCACATGCTTGAGGCCCTCTTGGAAAGAGTTGGTATCGAGTCCTACTTCACGTTGTTCAATGACTGATTGCCTATCTTCAAAAACAAACTCGATGGGGTCTTCGAGCGTGATGATGTGTTTTTTCGAGTGGTGGTTGATATATTGGATGATCGCAGCCAAACTCGTGGACTTACCGCAGCCGGTGGTGCCCGCCATGAGGATGATCCCTCGATGCTCTTCGGCGATCGTCTTGATGATCGGGCGTAATCCGAGTTCCTCAAAAGTTGCCACTTCGGTTTTAACAAACCGCATGGCTAGGGCGAACGTTCCTTTTTGTTGGAAAACATTGGTTCTGAACCGTCCTAAACCCGGGGAGTAATAAGAAAAATCTACCTCGCGATCGCGCTCCAATCGTTCTCTTGCATGTTTCGGGACGATGGATTGAACCACGTGATTGATCCACTCCTCAGTAGGAGTGGGGCCCTGCACTTCGATGAGCACACGGTTCAGGCGAACGATCACGGCTCCACCTACCTTGAGATGCACGTCAGAGGCTCCCGCTTGCACCGCTGCGGCGAGGTATTGTTGAAATTTATCCATGTTATAAATTAGCACAGCCCGTGCCACAAAGGTAGCAGGAATCAGAATTCGATGGGTGAGTTGAGGATTGTTTTTGAACGCCTCAAACTACCACCATCCATCACCTGTTTCCGCAAAACGTCACCACTCGATGACCGCAGCACCCCATGTGAGGCCCGCACCGAAAACAACCAATAAAACTAGATCACCCCGTTGCACTCGGCCTGCCTTCACCGCTTCATCCAAAGCGATCGCAACCGATGCTGCCGAGGTGTTGCCGTATTTGTGAAGATTGATAAATACCTGTTCCTCCGTTGCCCCCAGACGATCACTGACGGCATTGATGATTCTCAGATTAGCCTGGTGCGAGATGATGCACTTGATCTGGCTGATCTCGAGTTGGCACCGGCGCAGGACCTCTTGAGCGGCTGAAAGCATGGCATTGACGGCACTTTTGAAAGTCTCTTTGCCATCCATTCGCAAATAATGGAGACGTGAAGCCACCGAATCTGGAGTCGCTGGACAACGACTACCGCCCGCTGGCATGGAAAGGAGTTCACCCTTGGAACCATCCGAACCCATGCAGGTTGTGAGCAGGCCGTGACTGTCGGGTCGGGCTTGAATGATTGCGGCTCCAGCTCCATCCCCGAACAACACACAGGTGTTACGATCCGTCCAATCAATGATCGAGGAAAGTTTTTCAGCACCGATCACCAGCACGGTTTCATACGTGTGTGACATCACGAATTGTTGGGCGATTTCCAATGCAAAAATAAACCCTGAACAAGCGGCTTCAATATCAAAACCAGCGGCACGTTTGGCACCGATTTTTTGTTGAACCAGACAAGCCGTTGAGGGAAAGAGCATGTCTGGCGTGATCGTCGCGACGATGATTAAGTCGATCTGATCGGCTGTGATACCTGCGTTTTCTAACGCGTTCTGTGCTGCCTTTGCTGCTAGGTCTGAGGTGTATTCGTTTGCGGCAGCGATACGGCGTTCCTTAATGCCGGTGCGTGAGGTAATCCAATCGTCGCTGGTCTCGACCGTTTTTTCGAGTTCGGCGTTGGTCAACACTCGCTCCGGGACATAAGACCCCACCCCAACGATGGAACAGACCCGCCCGTTGAAGCCCTCTTTCTTGCGGGGGTTATTAAAAACCTTTGGAGTAGAATCGGTGGTCATTTTGTGAGTAACGATGGGCTGCTCAAAGTATCGGCAATTTGCTGAACAATTAAATCATTAATACGGTGCTCCACGGCTTCGCCTGCCACCCGAATCGCGTTCATCACGGCACCTTTCCGGGCTGATCCATGAGCTTTGACAACATTTCCGTTGAGACCCAGCAAGGGTGCCCCACCATAGACCTCTGGATCCATCCTCTTTTTCACCGAGCGAAACGCCCCTTTCGCGATCAACGCTCCCAATTTGCGAATCGGTGTGGCTGTCAATTCTCGCTTCAGAATTCCGAAAATCCCTTTGGCCAAACTCTCCGAAGTTTTGAGCACAATATTCCCCACAAACCCGTCTGTTACGACAACCTCGACACGATCCGAATATAAATCATGGCCCTCGACATACCCAATAAAATTCAACCCGAGCTTGCCGCATAAAACTGCCGCCTCGCGAGTGAGTTCGGTTCCCTTGGTTATTTCAGTCCCATTACTCAGAATCCCGACCCGAGGTTGGTTGCGGCCGAGGATTTCTCGAGAATAAATACTGCCCATGATGGCAAACTGGGCGAGATGGATGGGCTTACAATCGGGATTAGCCCCAGCGTCGATGAGGACAAACTCTTTAGTCTCCGACGGAATAACAGCAGTGATGGCGGGTCTTTCGACACCGGGTAAAGTGCGTAATCGAATTGTGGACGCGGCCACTAAGCCACCTGTGTTCCCCAGAGAAACCATGGCGTCTCCCCGACCATCCTTCAGCAACTCCACGGCTTTGAGGAGGGAGCAGTCCTTTTTCCGGCGCAAACCCTCCACAGGTTTATCCTCCATGGTGAGGACCTGGCTGGCGTGGGTGATCGAAATCCGCCGATCAGAAAGTTCAGCGGTTTTGAGTGCGGCTAGGACATCGGGTTCGTTACCCACCAGATGGAGTTCAGTGATCTTAGGTGTCGCTGCTAACGCCAGCTTCGCCCCCATGACCACCTCGTCGCACCCGTGGTCACCACCCATGACATCCACGACTATGCGCATAAATGAAAAAAGCGTGGAGAACAGAGTTCTCATCACGCTTTTTCAACGCAAATTAGGCGTATGCCTCGACGGCAATGACCTGACGCCCCTTGTAGAATCCACAAGATGGGCAAACTCGGTGCGGTGTTGCAGGTGCCGCGCATTGGGAACAAATTCCCAATTGTGGCAGTGTCAGAACACTGTTATACGCCCGGCGCATGCGCTGGCGGCTACGGGAAGGTTTACGCTTTGGTACGCCCATAAATCACTCAAATCTATTTAAATTTCAACTTGTCTAACTCGCTCCACGCTGAGGGCTTTTCCTCTGCTTGATGGGAGGTTGCTGGCGTGGCCTCGCTCGTCGTCGGCTCCACGGTCAACCCTTTACATTCCACGCTGCACACCGGATGCCGCGGAAACGCAAGAAGGGCATCCTCCCTTAGATACGGAAGAATGTCAACACAATCATCGACAATTTTGGGACTGTCCTCTCCCTCTAATGGCACGAGGACATCCCAAGGATCCATGTCGATCTGGTGTCGGAACGACCGAAGACAACGGACGCAGTCACAGTTTAATTGAAGAGAGAAGCATCCCTGAATAAGGATGCTTTCCTCGGAATGACTGATGGTAAGGTCGTAATTTAGCGGAAAGTCCGCACGAATCATTTCATCCGTCAGATCGAATTCGATTTCCTGAGGAGTCAGCTCGCCAACCAAATGGAGGTCTTCCTCCGAGAGCAGATGGAGATTAATCGGAATTGGCATAACCTAGACGGTGGGTTGGGAAGGGCTCGACGTGAACACGCTGCTAAGGGCCTCCCGAACAGCGGGTGGGACAAAGGGGGTTACATCACCCCCGAGCCGTGCGATCTCTTTGACTAATCCAGAACTCAAAAACGTAAAGGTATCTTTTGGCATCATGAAAATGGTTTCAACACGTTCGTTCAGCTTCCGGTTCATCAGAGCCATCTGAAACTC
>SXQI01000159.1 GCA_005793025.1 Verrucomicrobiales bacterium | reverse complement strand
GTTTAATTCACAATCCATCTCGCTCGCTGATTACGGCATGGAATCTCTGGGTTACGAATTAAACGTCGCTGGTGCCCAAAGGGCTAGAGCGGCGGTGGATCAAGTAATGGCTCAGCAACCCGGACGCACCTGTTGGGTTGCGGGCGCACTCGGTCCGACTACCCGAACGACTTCGATCTCAACCGATGTCAACAACCCCGCAGCCCGGGGTGTGACCTATCCCTCATTAGTAACGGCTTATAGTGAACAAATCCGAGGGCTGATCGACGGGGGTGTGGATATTCTGATGGTGGAGACGATTTTTGATACCTTGAATGCAAAGGCTGCATTTTTCGCCATCGAACAAGTATTTGAGCAAGTAGGGTTTAGGTTGCCCATCATGGCCTCGGTCACCTTTATCCAACCCGGCAGTGTCCGTGGGGTAACAGGTCAAACAGTAGAAGCGTTCTGGAATTCCATTTCGCATGTTCCCCTATTCAGTGTCGGAATGAACTGCGCCTTGGGACCGAGCGAGATGCGTCCGTTGATCGAGGAACTGGCCCAGATTGCTCCGGTTCCTGTGAGTTGTTACCCGAATGCGGGGTTGCCCAACCCATTGCTGCCCACAGGGTTCCCTGAGACACCCGAATCGCTCGCACCTCAGCTCCAAGAATGGGCTGAGGCTGGCTGGTTGAACATCGTGGGGGGGTGTTGCGGAACCACCCCAGCCCATATTCGTGCGATCTCGGACGCGGTGAGGACGATAGTTCCTCGTGTGGTTCCAACCGTGGAGCCGTTCCAACGCCTCAGCGGTTTGGACGCACTCACTTTGCGGCCAGAGACAAATTTCGTGAATATTGGTGAGCGAACCAATGTTACGGGTTCTCCCAAGTTCTCGAAGCTCATCCTCGGAGGCCAGTTTGAGGAGGCACTGGCAATCGCTCGTCAGCAGGTTGAAAACGGAGCCCAAATCATCGACATCAACATGGATGAAGGTCTCCTCGATTCCGAGAAGGCAATGACCCATTTTCTAAACCTCATTGCGACGGAGCCGGATATTTCAAAAGTGCCGATCATGGTTGACAGTTCCAAGTGGTCGGTCTTGGAAGCTGGGCTCCAATGCATTCAGGGAAAAGGCGTTGTAAACTCCATCAGCCTTAAGGAGGGAAAAGAGAAATTCAAGGAACAGGCTCGGCTGATTCGCAAATACGGAGCAGCCGTCGTCGTCATGGCTTTTGACGAAAGCGGGCAAGCGGACACTGCGAAACGCAAATGTGAGATCTGCGAACGGTCTTATCGGATTCTGACGGAGGAAATCGGTTTTCCGCCACAAGACATCATTTTCGACCCCAATATCCTGACCGTCGCCACCGGGATGGATGAACATAACAACTATGCCGTGGACTTCATCGAGGCAACTCGTTGGATCAAAAAGCATTTGCCGCACGCCAAGGTCAGTGGTGGCGTCAGCAACATCTCATTCTCGTTTAGAGGCAATAACCCTGTTCGTGAAGCAATGCACTCCGCATTTTTATTCCACGCGATCAAAGCAGGGATGGATATGGGTATTGTCAATGCAGGGTTATTGGAGGTTTACGAAGAAATACCTAAAGACCTGCTGGAACTAGTCGAAGATGTTCTATTGAACCGGCGAGATGACGCAACCGAGCGGTTAATCAAATTTGCTGAGTCCGTCAAAAAGAAGGATGCGGTAGAGGTTGCAGCAGAATCATGGCGACAGGGCACGGTGGAAGAACGTCTGAGCCATGCTTTGGTGAAAGGCATCGTTGATTTCATCGAGCGCGACACGGAGGAAGCGCGGCTCAAGTATGAGCGGCCTATCCAAGTCATCGAGGGACCGCTCATGGCAGGAATGAATGTCGTGGGAGATCTATTCGGCGCTGGCAAAATGTTCCTGCCTCAAGTCGTCAAGAGTGCTCGGGTGATGAAAAAATCTGTAGCGCACCTGCTCCCATTTATGGAGGAGGAAAAACAACGAACTGGAGGCGGAAGATCACAGGGGAAAATTTTGATGGCCACAGTCAAGGGTGACGTGCACGACATCGGAAAAAACATCGTCGGGGTAGTTCTGGCATGCAACAACTACGAGGTCATTGACCTTGGAGTGATGGTTTCGTGCGAAAAAATTCTCACGACAGCGCGGGAACTCAACGTTGATCTGATTGGCCTAAGCGGATTGATCACACCTTCTCTGGAGGAAATGACTCACGTTGCAAAAGAAATGAAGCGACAAGGTTTCTCCACCCCGCTTCTGATCGGAGGAGCCACCACCAGCAAAACACACACCGCGATTAAAATCGCCCCATCGTACCATCATCCCGTGGTGCATGTGCTTGATGCATCTCGAGCCGTGGGAGTTGTGGCGCAACTCATCAATCCGAATCTCAAAGCGACCTTCGCTGCACAAAATCGCGAGGATCAATCTAGGTTGGTGGCATCTCATCTATCGACCCGAACGCAACAATCGTTGCTCCCCATCTCCGAGGCGAGAGCGCGGCGGACCCGTATCGACTGGCGACCTGATGACATTCCTCAACCCAAAAGCACAGGAATTTTCACAT
>SXQI01000158.1 GCA_005793025.1 Verrucomicrobiales bacterium | reverse complement strand
TCTGATGGAAAAGTGGCTGAGCAAGAATACCAAAAGGCTGAGGTGGAACGAAGCATCAAGAATTGCAAAGAGCTGTTCGGGTTAGGAGAAAAAGTTTAATTCATTACCAATTGTTATGTCGATGAACCTTAGAAAGTGGATCTTGGTGAATACCGTTGCGTTGGCTTCCATCGCCACCGTTGCATTCGGAGCCGACGCCCAGACATTCAAAGTAGGAGAGTTCAGTTTCAAAACCCCAGCGGGTTGGAAATATGTTTCGGGTGAAACCGGGATGCGGAAAGCTCAACTCGCATTTACCGACGAAAAATCGGGCGAGAAGGCCGAGGTAGTGTTCTACCACTTCGGCGCCGGTCAAGGTGGAACTGTGAAGGCGAATGCGGATCGTTGGTTGGGGCAATTCCAAGAACCTGCTGAGAAACTCAAATCAAAAGTAGAGCCAAAAAAAATTGGTAAAGGGGAGGTTACTTTTGTCACAGCTGAAGGGACCTATCTCAGTGGAATTCCCGGTGGACCCAAGACTCCTATTCCCAACGCGAAATTGCATGGAGCTATCGTGGATGCAGCAGGAGGAAACGTGTTTATCCGAATGACAGGCCCCAAATCGGTTGTCGAAAAAGCAGGTGCCTCCTTTATTCAGATGGTCGAGCAACCATTGACTCCTTAAAGCTCAGGCAGAGTTTTTGGAGCGAATTGGGCAGCGGGGTCTGGCCACCGGATGACGCAAGCACGGCTACGAGGAATTAGCCCTGTTTGTCCTCACCCAAGATTTCTATCGCCGTAGGGGTCTAGGTTGGTTATCCCAAGGCATGCATCACTTTTTTTCGCGCCTGTTGGTCGCTCTTACGTTGGGTGCCTCTGCATTGATGGCCGATCCTCCGCGTGCCTTACCCGTTGGCCAATTACCCAAGGACATCAGGCTCGAACCATTAAAGGATCTCAATGGTTATTTTCCGTTCTCCCCGCCAGCAACCGTCGAAGCGTGGTCTAAACGCGCCGGCGACATACGCACAAACTTACTCGTTTCACTGGGGCTTTTCCCGATGCCAAGCCGTCATGCGCTTAATCCGGTCATCCACGGCCGCATCGACCGAGGCGATTACACTGTGGAGAAAGTGTATTTTGAGAGTTGGCCCGGCTTTTATGTCACGGGCAATCTCTACCGCCCAAAAACTAAAGGTGGACGTCACCCCGGCGTGCTTTTCGCACATGGACACTGGGAGAACGGTCGCTTCTATGACGTAGGTCCTGAAGGGGTAAAAAAAGAGGTCGCATCAGGTTCGGAAAAATTCTCTGAGGGAGGTCGCAGTCTATTGCAAGCGCTCCCAGTGCATCTGGCTCGCATGGGTTGCATTGTGTTTCAATTCGACATGCTGGGCTATGCTGATAGTCAGCAGATTTCAATGGGAATTGCCCACCAGTTTTCGAAACAGCGACCCGAGATGAATACAGTGGAAAACTGGGGGTTATACAGTTCGCAGGCGGAGGCCCATCTTCAAAGCATCATGGGGCTTCAAACTTGGAACGCGATCCGTGCCCTCGATTTTCTCGAAACCATTCCTGAGATTGATCAAACGCGAATCGGTGTAACAGGCGCAAGCGGAGGAGGAACCCAGACCTTCATTCTGGGCGCGATTGATCCGAGGCCTGCCGCAGTTTTTCCGGCGGTCATGGTGTCCACTGCAATGCAAGGCGGGTGCACTTGCGAGAATGCATCCCTCCTTCGAGTCCACGCGGGAAACGTGGAAATCGCCGGGGTTTTCGCTCCTAAACCAATGGCGATGACCGCCGCTGATGATTGGACAAAGGAAATGCCCACGAAAGGTTATCCTCAACTCCAGAAACTTTATCAATTGCTCGGCCAACCGGGGAATGTCCATCTCGCAGCCCATCTCGAATTCGGCCATAATTACAACTATCCGAGCAGGGCAGATATGTACCGATGGTTCAATCGCCATCTCCGCATCGGGGCTCCGGAGTCCGTGGTCGAACCAGATTACCAACGACTCACTCGCGAAGAAATGACCGTCTGGGATGCTCAACATCCCCAACCCGCCGGAGGTCCCGATTTTGAGCGTCGCCTCCTCCGTGAGATGCATCACGATTCTGAGAAAGTACTTGCGGAGGATAAGACTCTTTCGGTCGCACGCACCGCTTGGTCCGTTCTGATCGGTCGCACGCATGACAGTGCAGGAAGCGTCGAGTGGAACCGCACCGCAAAAGTAGATCGTGGCTCGTTCATCGAGATGCCCGGAACTCTTCGAAACACCACCTTCTCTGAAGAAGTTCCAGTCTTGTTCCTTTACCCAAAGAATTGGAATGGGGGCACAGTCCTATTCCTCCATCCTCAAGGGAAACGGGGTCTGTATTTGAAAGACGGCAGCATCCGACCAGAAGTGCAAAAATCTCTAGACGAAGGATCCACCGTGGCAGGGATCGATCTTTTCGGCCAAGGCGAATACCTAGCAGCCAGTGACTCTCTCACCGTCACCCGCAAGGTGACCAATCCCCGCGAAGCCCCTTCTTATACCTTTGGATATAATCAAGCGGTTTTTGCTCAACGGGTGCATGACATCCTTACCTTCACCCGTTACGTCCGGAGTCAGCATGAACCTCCAACAAAAAAACTTTCGCTCGTCGCCCTCGATGGCACGACCCCACTCGCCCTTGCAGCGTTAGCATTGCCTAAGACACCCATCGATTCCTCCGTTGTGCCGCCAACCGACTTTCGGTTCGGTCAACTTTTAGATTATCGGAGCCCAGATTTTCTACCCGGAGCCGCAAAATATGGCGATGTCCCCATGCTGATTCGACTCGCAAAAACCGCCTCCAAGAATTGAATCCGGCCCGTTTCTTTGAGTTCATGGATTTTCTTAGAGTTAATCCATGACTTTTGCCGATCAAACTGACATGATGACGGTTGCTGTTGAGTTTTAGATTTCCTTGGCCGGACCAAGAAGTCTGGAGTGTCAGGGGTTATAGTTTTCAAATCTCGTCAGTTTAGCAGTTTCTATGAGCGAACATATTGAAGTTGAAGGTCGCGTTCTCGCGGTGCTTGCCGGGACCATGTTCCGGGTGGAATTAGACAATAAGCACCCCGTCCTCGCGACTATCTCCGGCAAGATGCGCAAGCGTTTCGTTCGTATCACAGCAGGCGACCGTGTCAAAATGGAGATGTCCCCCTACGATCTCGACAAAGCTCGTATCGTTTGGCGAATCGGGTGATCGTTTCGGTCTCTGCGGGAACGGTGAATTGTGCCTCCCAGTGAGGCGGCGATTTTACCATAGATTCCTGCTTAAGATTTGACCCCACTGTCCTGACACGTTATCTAATTCCCCCACGTCAACTACCCGCGCTGTGATACAAATCGCTCAATATCAGGATGGTCGGATCGAGTTACAGGAGGTTCCGGTTCCGGTTCCCCCGCCGGGCGGGGTTCTCGTCCAAGTCGCTCATTCCGTCATCAGTCTTGGCACCGAGAAAATGAAGGTCGAACAGGCCAAAATGAACCTGTTGCAGAAGGCCAAAGCACGACCTGACCAAGTGCGTAAAGTGCTCGAGACTGCAAGGAATCTAGGCTGGCGCAACGCGTTGGAAAAAGTTCGCAACCGCCTCGCCTCTCCCACCCCGATGGGATACAGTGCTGCAGGCATCGTTACTGCGGTCGATTCAAGCAATACCCGTTTTCGCGTCGGGGATGTGGTGGCTTGCGGTGGTGCGGAATGTGCCTTTCACGCGGAATACATTGCAGTTCCAGATTTCCTTGCCGCTCCCGT